>JBJOPU010000127.1:0-5111 GCA_046050505.1 Actinomycetota bacterium | reverse complement strand
CGTCGGCTGACCCTCGCCCGCCAGAGCCCGGGTCATCGTGGTCTTGCCCGCGCCATTGCGCCCGACGAGCCCGACCTTGTCACCCTTGTCGACGCGAAACGACACGTTCTCCATGAGCAGGCGCGCCCCGACGCGAATCTCGAGGTCTTGCACAGCGAGCACAGCGAACGTCCGTTTCTTTAGTGGGATTCGGCCACCACAGCGACGGGGGGCCAGCCCGATAGTCTAACCCTGTCCCCCGCACCCGACTTCTCGTGAGGAAGCCCCTGTGTCGACTGCCACCACCGCCCTCGTTCGCCCCACGCTCATCGACCGCGTCGTGACCCGCACGTGGGTGAGTGACATCGCCCTTGTCGTCGCGGGCACCGCCCTCGTGGCTGTGCTTGCTCAGGTGGCGATTCCTCTGTGGCCGGTTCCGATTACCGGGCAAACCCTCGCGGTTCTTCTTGTGGGCGCCAGTCTCGGTGCTGCTCGTGGCGCCGCATCGCTCACGCTCTACGCCCTGCTCGGCGGCCTGGGGTTGCCGATCTACAGCGACGCGGCATCCGGCTGGTCGGTGCTGCTCGGCCCCACCGGCGGCTACATCATCGGGTTCATCGCGTCGGCCGCCATCGTCGGCTGGGCCGCCGAGCGCTCGTGGGACCGCGGATGGTTCAAGCCCATCATCACCTTCATCGGCGGCTCGCTCGTCGTGTTCGCCTTTGGTCTGCCGTGGCTTGCCGTCGCGCTCGGTCAGCTCGGTCTGCCGAATGACCTGCAGTCGGTTCTGATCGCCGGCTTCTACCCGTTCATCATCGGCGGGCTCATCAAGGCGGCGATCGCCGCAGCGTTGCTTCCCGCCCTATGGGCGGCCGCAGAGCGCTCACAGCGCTCGGAGTAACCCAATAACGACGAAGGGCCCCTGCCAGTTCTGGCGGGGCCCTTCTTCGTACCTCAGGTTTTCGCGCATTCCGAGCCGCCTATCGGCGGACCGCTGGGCCCTGAGAGCCCACTGGGCTCTCAAATACTGAATCCGAGCGCTCTCATCATGTCGCGGCCGTCATCGGTGATGCGCTCGGGGCCCCACGGCGGCATCCACACCCAGTTGATGCGGAACTGCTCAACGATGCCGTCGAGCGAATTGGCGATCGACTCTTCGATCACGTCGGTGAGCGGGCAGCCCGCCGACGTGAGTGTCATCGAGATGATGAGGGCGTCGCTCTCTTCATCCCACGCGAGGTCGTAGACCAGTCCGAGGTCGACGATGTTGACGCCCAGCTCGGGGTCAACGACGTCTTTAAGGCCCTCTTCGACCTTGTCAAAGAGCTGCGGTTCGAGTGCGGTGGGCATGCGGTTAGCCTACGGTCGAGCCGGTCAGGTAACGGTCGTAGCCCTCGTTTTCAAGCCGCTCGGCGAGCTCGGGACCGCCCTCTTCCGCGACCTTACCGTCAACGAAGACGTGCACGAAGTCGGGCTGGATGTACCGCAGGATGCGCGTGTAGTGCGTGATGAGCAGCACACCGAGTCCGGTGTTCTCCTTCACGCGGTTGACGCCCTCCGACACGATCTTGAGTGCGTCGACGTCGAGGCCCGAATCGGTCTCGTCGAGAACAGCGATCTTCGGCTTGAGCAGTTCGAGCTGCACGATCTCGTGACGCTTCTTCTCGCCACCCGAGAATCCCTCGTTGACGTTGCGCTCGGCGAAGCTGGAATCCATGCGCAGGGCTTCCATCGAGCCGCGCAGGTCTTTGATCCACGAGCGAAGAGCCGGTGCCTCGCCGTCAAGTGCCGTCTTGGCGGTGCGAAGGAAGTTCGACACCGTCACTCCGGGAATCTCGACCGGGTACTGCATGGCCAAGAAGAGCCCGGCGCGAGCGCGCTCGTCAACGCTCATCGCCAGTACGTCGACGCCATCGAGGGTGATCGACCCGCTGTCGACCGTGTAGCGCGGATGCCCGGCAATCGTGTACGCGAGCGTCGACTTACCCGAGCCGTTGGGGCCCATGATGGCGTGAGTTTCGCCGGAGTTGATGGTGAGGTTGACACCGCGGAGGATCTCTTTGGTGCCCTGATCGGTCTCGATGCTGACGTGCAGATCGCGAATCTCAAGAGTGGTCATTGGTCGATTAGTCCTAACGAAGTGGAGGCCGAGCCGGCGATGTTCTGCGAGACGTCGACGAGAACGTCGTCACCATCGATCGTCGCGGCGTAGACGGGAACCGGCTCATAGGCCGGGAAGTTGCGGGGTTTACCGGTGTCGAGGGCAAACTTCGAGCCGTGGGCCCAGCACTCGATCGCGTCATCCTCGACGAAGCCCTCGCTGAGCGAGATTTCACCGTGGGTGCACGTGTCACCGAGGGCGTGAACGGCTCCGGCCGAATCCATGACGACCGCCACGGGCACGCCATCGACAACAACCTTCCTGGCGGATGCCGGGCTCAGTTCAGTCAGCGAACAGACGCGGGTCGCGGTCATCTCACACCACCTCCACTGCGTCGAGCTCGGCCTCAACAGCGGCGACCAGTCGCGCCTCGAGGTCGGGAGCACCAATCTTCTGAACGACGTCGAGCAAGAAGCCCAGCACCACAAGTCGACGGGCTTCCGCCTCGTCAATGCCGCGAGATCGCAAGTAGAACAGATGCTCGTCATCGAAGCGACCCGTTGCGCTCGCGTGACCCGCGCCGGCGATGTCGCCCGTCTCGATCTCGAGGTTCGGGATCGAGTCGGCGCGCGTACCGTCGCTCAACACGAGGTTGCGGTTTTGCTCATACGAGTCGGTGCCCGTGGCGTCGCGCCCAATGAGCACATCGCCCACCCATACCGTGCGCGCACCCTTTCCGTTCAGTGCGCCCTTGTAAGTGACACGGCTGATGGTGTGCGGGGCGATGTGGTGCACGTAGACGCGCTGCTCAAGGTGCTGGCCAGCATCCGCGAAATAGAGTCCGAGAAGTTGTCCGTCGGCGCCGGCTCCCGCGAGGTGAACCGAAGGGTTCACCCGCACGATCGCGCCACCGAGTGACACCACCACGTGCTTGAGTCGCGCATCTTTGTCGACCCGGGCGAAATGGCTCGACAGGTGAACCGACTCGTCGTCCCACTCCTGCAGGGTCACGACCGTGAGGTCGCTGCCCGCCTCGGCGACGATCTCAACGTTCTCGCTCAGTCGCGCGCTGCCGCGGTGATCGATCACGACGAGACCGCGGGCGTTCGCGGCGGCGGTGATCACGGTGTGGGCGGCTCGCGGCGCGCGGTCGGTACCCGTGCGCTCGATCGTCACGGCGACGGCCTCTTCGCTCGTGAGCGTCACGGCAAGGGCCTTGTCAGTGCTCGACCAGGCGTTCGCGGCCGCGCGCTCTTCGGCGAGACCGGCAGAGCCGACGCGCGCGTCATCGAGAGTGATCCACTCGGTGATCACGCCAGCAGCTGCCGAGACCTCAGCGGGGAAGGCAGAGCCGTCGAGCTCGCCATCGATGAGATCGCGAATCTTGTCGACGGGCGTGAGCTTCCACTCGAGCTCACGACCCGTTACGGCCGGGAAGTCGTCGTGCGACGCCGAGGCGAAACGCTCATTGCGCGTCTGCACGGGAATCGGCGAACCGGGGCCGTGCGGGTGCTGCTGCGTTTCGATCGTCGGTGCGTGCGGTGCGGGGGCGGAACTCATCTAGCCGACGCTGCCTTCCATGCTCATCTCGATGAGCTTGTTGAGCTCAAGTGCGTACTCCATGGGCAGTTCGCGTGCGATGGGCTCGATGAACCCACGCACGATCATGGCCATGGCTTCGTCTTCGGGTAGTCCACGCGACTGCAAGTAGAACAACTGCTCTTCGCTCACGCGCGACACCGTCGCCTCATGGCCGAGCTGAACATCGTCAACACGGATGTCGATCGCCGGGTAGGTGTCAGAGCGCGAGATCGTGTCAACGAGCAACGCGTCGCACCGCACGGTGTTGGCCGAGTGGTGCGCGTTCGCGTCCACGCGAACCTCGCCGCGATAGCCAGCACGACCACCGCCGCGCGCGATCGACTTCGAGACGATCGACGACGTCGTGTAGGGCGCCATGTGGATCATCTTGGCGCCAGCATCCTGGTGCTGACCGGGGCCAGCGAAGGCGACCGAAAGCGTCTCACCCTTGGCGTGCTCGCCCATGAGGAAGATGGACGGGTACTTCATGGTCACCTTCGATCCGATGTTGCCGTCGATCCACTCCATCGTCGCGCCCTCGTGCGCGACGGCACGCTTCGTGACGAGGTTGTAGACGTTGCTCGACCAGTTCTGAATCGTCGTGTAGCGAACGCGCGCGTTCTTCTTCACGATGATCTCGACGACGGCCGAGTGCAGCGAGTCGCTCTTGTAGATCGGGGCCGTGCAGCCCTCGATGTAGTGCACGTACGAACCCTCGTCGGCGATGATGAGCGTGCGCTCGAACTGGCCCATGTTCTCGGTGTTGATGCGGAAATAGGCCTGCAGCGGAATCTCCACGTGCACGCCCGGCGGCACGTACACGAATGAGCCGCCCGACCACACGGCCGTGTTGAGCGCAGCGAACTTGTTGTCGCCGGCAGGAATCACGGTGCCGAAGTACTCGGTGAAGAATTCGGGATGCTCGCGCAACGCCGTGTCGGTGTCCATGAAGATGACACCCTGGGCCTCGAGGTCGTCGCGGATCTGGTGGTAAACCACCTCCGACTCGTACTGCGCAGCAACGCCGGCGACAAGGCGCTGGCGCTCCGCCTCGGGGATTCCGAGCTTCTCGTAGGTGTTCTTGATCTCCTCCGGAAGCTCTTCCCACGTCGTGGCCTGCTTCTCGGTCGAGCGAACGAAGTACTTGATGTTGTCAAAGTCGATGCCTGACAGGTCGGCACCCCAGAGCGGCATGGGCTTCTGGCCGAAGAGCTTGAGGCCCTTGAGGCGCAGGTCGAGCATCCACTGCGGTTCGTCTTTCAGGGCCGAGATGTTGCGAACGACACTGTCGTCGATGCCGCGTCGAGCGGTTGAGCCGGCGGCGTCGGAATCGCTCCAGCCGAACTCGTATTGCCCGAGACCCTCGAGCTCGGGGCGGTCGATGAGCACGTCAGACATGCGGTTCCTCTTCTCTCTTCCGATCCCAACCAGAGTTGGTTCGGTGACATTC
>JBJOPU010000126.1:0-5112 GCA_046050505.1 Actinomycetota bacterium | reverse complement strand
TCGACACGGTCAGCGGAGAGTCGATGATGAGGATGTCATCGTTGGCCGTTTGCGTAAAGACAACCGCTTCGGTCACATCGCGGCCATCGACACGCGCAGTGTTACGCACGGTGCCGAACTCGCCGACAACGTTGTACAGCGCTCCGCGAGTCGTGCCGAGAACGGCAACGGTGGGGTCTGACCGGCGCACATCGCGCACCTCAAAGGTGAGCTCAAGCTCGCGGTCGAGCGCCACGGACGGAGTAACTCCCGTACCCACGGGAGGCGCGTTCTCGTCGGTGACCACGAGGGCCGCGCGCGTCGGGCTCTCTTCAAAGACGAGGCGCATACCCGTCGCGGCAGCCCTTTCGGGTGCCGTCAGCGTGTAGCCAGGGAACGTTCCGTCACACGCACCCGCCGCACACGGGTCGCCACTCGCCGCAACCCACCCCGTACCCGGAATGTAGAGCTCGACCGCGGTGATCTGGTCGTAGGCCAAGAGCGGGTCAAGCGCGTCGCCGATCGGCTCGATGCGCACGAGATCGAACGCGTCGAACACGGTGTCAGCGACCGGAGTGGTCGAGGGGTCGTCAGCGGTGTCCGAGACCACGACCGAGTCGAACGGCACGCCGCCCGTGCCCCAGCTGAGACGCGCCGTGGCCCGGTCGGCCGACCGTGCGATAACGGCTTCAATGCCCGTGCTCGCAACGGGGAGCCAGGTTTTGTCGATGCCTTCAACACCGGCGGTCGGCAACAGTTCAACGCTGGCCGGGTCGTCAGCCGTTGCCTCGCTCGGGTCGGCTTCCGGGTTGACGACGCGGCTCTGGGCCACGTTGTCGATGACGATCGGGTCGACCCGGGTGCTCGACGCCGCTTCACCCGTGCCATCGCGCAACTGGTCGCGAAGCGACATGTAGAGGTTGGGCTGCACGCTGAACCCCGGGTTGAGCAGGGTGCCGAGAGTGTCATACGTGGCGTGGCGGAAATTGAACCGAACGCCCTCGATCGACTCTCGCAAGGCGGGGTCGATAGTGCTGGAGAAGTAGGTGGGGCCGGCGATGTCGGTCGCCCCGGGAAGCGCGAGCCACGCCGTTCCGTCCCAGTACTCGACCGTCATGAGGGTGCTACCCGGCACCGCCGTGGCGACAATCGCCGAGAGATTGAAGTAGTTCCAGAACTCGTCCGTCGTCGCGTCGAGCGGATCGGTCACCGTCAACGACGTGGCTCCCACGGTCGACGCCGTGGGGTCGACCGCTGCCGTCGGAAGTGGAGTGATGCGCGCGGGAATCGAGACGAGCGTGACGGCGCCCTCAAACGCGTACACCTCGGAGGGTGTGGCGACCTTATTGACTTCGGTGTTGACGCGTGCCGTTCGCCGTGTGAGGTCGTCGGTTGCGAGGGCGAAGTCGGTCTCATCGATGAGTGTGACAACGTCGACGCGTACCTCGTTGACCGTCGTGACGTCACTGACCACGGGGTCGCTCATCGCCAAGAACGGCAGCACGGTGTACTGACCGGGCGCCATTCCCTGAGGGAGAGTGCTCAAGAAGCGCACACGAATGTCGGTGACCGCCGCGGGATCGACCGGGTCGGGCAGAGTATTGGCCGTCGTCGACGTGAGCGGCGCGCTGTAGTCGATGTCGCCGTCGTACTTGTAGCTCACTTCGACGCTCGTGGCACCAATCGGCCACTCGATGTCGGCGTCGACCCACGCATCGAAGCTCAGGCCTTGCGCGGCGAGCGAGGTGCTGCCGGGCGACGGCTCGGTGATCGTCATCTCCTTGAGACCGAAGTCACCACCGTTCGAACCACCGAGGGTGACGAGAATCTGCTCGCCGCCAATCACATAGGTCGTGCCGAACTGCTTGGTTGCGACTGGGCCGATGCTCGGCGGGCCAATAACGATGGAATCGGTCGCCTGCACGGGCGGAGTGGTGTCTGCCGCATAGGTCACCCACGATGACGCGGTATTGACGACCGTGGTGGGTTCAGTGACGAGGGCGGCCGTCGCCGAGAGCGCAGCATCCACCGTGATGGCGGCAACGCCACCAATGGCGATGCGTCCACCCGTTGAGCTGGTGAACGTGAATCGCAAGCCCTGGATGTCGGCGGTCGGCACACCGCTGGGCAGTGCTGCCGTTGCCGAAGCAGTTCCGTTCGTCCAGGCCGTGCCGTTGTACCAGTCGACGCGGATGCGGTCAGCGCCAGACGGGAAGGTGAGGCCGCTGAGGCCCGTCACCTGCAGGGTGTCGAGAACGTTGGACGAGAGGTTGGCGGGCTCTTGAATGACGAGCGAGTCAACCGAGCCGTTGCTCGAGTTCGTGGCACCCAACGTCATCGCGACAGGGGTGCCCTCGATGGCGGTCGCCGAATCGGGAGTGATGGTCTTAGTGATCTGCGACGCGAGCGTGCGGTCGACGGCAAGGCGCACTTCAGCACTCGACTCAATCGTCGAGGGGCGCGGCGGGTCGAGGGCGAGATCTTCACGGTTCGAGACCGTCACGGTTGCCGTGTTGGGCAGAATCACGCCGTCGAAATCAGCCGAGAGATCTGCCGGAACCGTTGCCGTCGCATTGATCTGGATGCCCGTGCCGGCTTGGAGTCCGAACAGACCGCCACCCAGGTCATCCACAACACGCACGGTGAGTGCGTTGCCCGTGATCTCGCTCTCAATCGGGGGGATCGATTGGGCCGTGGTCACCGACTGCAACACGAGGGGTGCGGGAACGACGTCATTCAGGGTGAGGTCAAGACAGTCCGTCTCGAGCGACGAGCAGTTGATCGTGAACTGGTAGCTGACGGTGCCGGCCGGCTCGACTGCTGCGAGCGCTGCGGGAGGAATGGCGACCTTGCTGAACTGCACGAGCACGGGCTCGTCAGGGTCACCTTCGGCAGCAGTCGCCGACTGGAAGGCGATGAACGGGGCGAACAGCGTGACAATCGCAACAACGGCGATGCTGGGCAGCAGACGACCGCGACGACGGCGGCGTGACGTGAAGACGGTCATAGTGCTGCGATTCCCCCCGGGACGTCGTGTGGCCGGAAAGGTTCGGGTAGAGCTCCGGCCGCGTGACATGAAGTACGCTCGCCACAAAGCGAACATCTGCCAGGCTACCGGGGAGGGGGGCCACACCCTGTACCCCGCGGGGGGGTCATTTGTGTCCCCGTTCGGGGGACATCACCCTTCACGTTTTACTACGGCAGTACGCCTACCGAGGCCAATCCGGCCCGCAGAAGGGCCCCTCGTCCACCCTCAAGCTCGTCGGCAACGCGTTGCGAGGCCGCCTCGTCGGGAGTCATCCACGTCAGTTCGAGAGCGTCTTGCCGTGGCTCACACGTGCCCGTCACCGGAACGACGTACGCGAGGGCGACCGCGTGCTGGCGGTCATCGCTAAACCGGGTGGGGCTCGGAAAGGGGAAGTACTCGGCGACGGTGAACGGAGTCGGCGAGGCGGGCAACTGCGGAAAGGCCATGGGCCCGAGGTCTTTTTCGAGGTGACGGTACAGCGCGTCGCGCAACGTCTCGCCGTGCATGACGCGGCCGCTCACGAGAGTGCGCGTGATGCTGCCGGCCGGGTTAACGCGCAACAGAACGCCCACCTCGGTCACAGACCCCATGCCATCAACCCGCACGGGAATCGCCTCGACGTAGACGAGCGGGAGGCGCTCACGAATCTGCTCGAGCTCTTCATCAGAGAGCCAGCCCGGGTTGGGATCGGGAGTGCGCACGGTGGCCATGCTCCATTGTGTCTCGTGCGGCGCCCCCGCGGGGTCACCTGACACGATGGGGTCATGAGCGGCATGCAACTGATCGATCCCTCGGCCATCATCTGGTCGGCCCCCGAAGCCGAACGAGCCGGACGACCCCTGCTCGTGCTGCTGCACGGCTATGGCTCGCACGAGGGTGACCTCTTCGGGCTCTCGCCCCACTTGCCGCTGCAGCCCGTCATCGCCTCGGTGCGCGCGCCCCTGCGCGCGGGCCCGGGGTACGCCTGGTACGGGCTCGAGGGGGCGACGCCCGAGAGCCGATCCGACGGCGCAGACGCTGCGGCGCGCGGCTTGCTGCACTGGCTTGACGGGGTGCAGGCGTCGTCGGTCGGGCTGCTGGGGTTTTCGCAGGGTGGGGCGATGAGCATCCACCTGCTGCGTCATGCTCCCGAGCGGTTCGACTTTGCGGTGTCGCTCGCGGGCTTTGTGGTGCAGGGCGATGCACCGGCGGATGCCCGGCTCGCCGCCCTCGCCCCGCCGGTGTTCTGGGGGCGCGGCACGCACGACGCGGTGATTCCGCCCGCGTTCGTCGACCACACACAGTCGTGGCTGCCGAAGCACAGCACGCTCACCGAGCGCATCTATGAGGGTCTGGGACACAGTGTGAGCGAAGCCGTGCTCGCCGACGTGCTCACGTTCTTGCGCGCGCAATACTCCTGAGCGCGCGCTGTCAGCGGGCACGACGACAATGGGAGCATGACCACCCTCGAGCCCGCTGCCGTGCTGGGCCGATTCGCGCCCGCGACGCGCGAGTGGTTTACGGGTGCGTTTCCGGCGCCGACCCCCGCGCAGGTCGGCGCGTGGGATGCGATCTCGACCGGTCGTCACGCACTCGTCGTGGCACCGACCGGTTCAGGCAAGACGCTCGCCGCTTTTCTGTGGTCGATCGATCGCCTCGCTGCTGAGCCGCCGCCCGACGACCCGCGTCGCCGCACGCGCGTGCTCTACATCAGTCCGCTCAAGGCTCTCGGCGTCGACGTGGAGCGCAACCTGCGTTCGCCGCTCATCGGGGTGACGCAAACGGCGCTGCGGCTCGGCGGCACCGCGCCGTCGATCACCGTCGGCGTGCGCAGCGGCGACACTCCGAGCGCTGACCGCCGGGCGCTGCAGAAGACGCCGCCCGACATCCTCATCACGACACCCGAGAGCCTGTATCTCATGCTCACGGCGAGCGCCCGCGAGACGCTCGACGGCGTGACGACGGTCATCATCGATGAGGTGCACGCCGTGGCCGGCACCAAGCGTGGAGCCCACCTGGCCCTCACGCTTGAGCGACTGGATGCCCGGCTCGCGACCCCCGCCCAGCGCATCGGCCTCTCGGCCACGGTGCGCCCCCCGGAAGAAGTCGCTCGTTTTCTGGGCGGA
>JBJOPU010000125.1:0-5118 GCA_046050505.1 Actinomycetota bacterium | reverse complement strand
CCAACCCGACGGGCCCGCTGCACATTGGTCACACGCGCTGGGCCGCGCTCGGCGACTCGCTCGCTCGGGTGCTCGCGGCCAGCGGGGCCACGCTCGTGAGCGAGTTCTACGTCAATGACGCCGGCGAGCAGATGGATGTCTTCGGCGAATCGGTGCTCGCCGCCGCACTGGGCGAGCCCGCGCCCGAGAACGGTTACCCGGGGGAGTACATCACCGAGCTGGGTCGCCGCGCGCTCGCCGACCGCCCCGACCTCGCGACGCTGCCGCGCGCAGACGCCGTGGCGATCGCCCGCGAGTTGGCCTACGGCTGGCAGCTCGACGAGATTCGCGAGTCACTCGAGCGCTTCAACGTGCACTTCGACGTGTGGTTCAGCGAACGGCTGCTGCACGCGACCGACGCCATGTCGGGCCGTAGCCCGATCGACGAGGCCGTTGATCGTTTGCGCGCGCAAGGCCACGTCGTCGACCTGGACGACGCCATTTGGGTGCGGACGACTGACTTCGGCGACGACAAAGACCGCGTCATCAAACGCGGCAACGGCATCTACACCTACTTTGCGGCCGACGCGGCCTACTACCTCTCGAAAAGCGACCGCGGCTACGCGCACAAGATCTACCTGCTCGGCGCCGACCACCACGGCTATGTCCACCGCCTCAAGGCGCTCGCCGGGGCCGCGGGCGACAATCCCGATACCGACATTGAGGTGCTCATCGGGCAGCTCGTGAGCATCAATGGCGCGCGGCTTTCGAAGCGTGCCGGCAACATCATCGAGCTCAATGACCTCCGTGAGTGGTTGGGCACGGATGCCCTGCGCTACTCGCTCGCCCGCTACCCCGCCGACTCGCCCCTCACGCTCGACCCCGAACTCTTGCAGAAGCGCACGAACGACAACCCCGTGTTCTACGTGCAGTACGCCCACGCGCGCACGCACCAGGTGGCACGTAACGCGGCCGCATCCGGGGTGGATCGCACGGTATTCGAGAGCGAGTTGCTCACCGACGAGACCGAGAGTGTGCTGCTCGGCTCGCTCGCGGAGTTTCCGCGCATCGTCGCCCAGGCCGCGACGCTGCGTGAACCGCACCGCGTGGCGCGCTACCTCGAAGAGCTCGCCGCGGCCTACCACCGCTGGTACGACACGTGCCGGGTAACGCCGCAGGGCGATGAGCCGGTCTCGAGCATCCACGGCACGCGTCTCTGGCTCAACGACGCGACCGGTCAAGTGCTGCGCAACGGATTGACCCTCATCGGCGTCTCGGCGCCGGAACGGATGTGATCATGAGCGACTCCACGACCCCCGAGGCTTCCGAGCCGGCCGCCGACGCGCCGGAGACCCCTGAGGTCACCGCCGACGCGACCGCAACGACGGGTGCCGAACCCGTCGCGACCGAGGCCGAGCAGGTACCCCGCACAAAGCGCCGAGGCCTCATCGCGATCCTTGTGCTCGTCGGCATCGTCGTGGTGCTCGGTATCGTCGCCGTGGTCGCGGAGTCGATCGCGCGCCAGCAGGCTTCGGCGCTCATCGCTGACCAGGTGCGCTCGACGCTGCAGCTCGAGGCCGATCATCCGGTCAACGTGACGATTGATGGCGTATCGGTGTTGTGGCAAGCATTGAGCGGCCGTGTCGACAAGGTTACCGTCGATGCCCCGGATGTGGCGTTTGGCGAGCTCGTGGGTGACCTCACGCTCATCGCCGAGGGCACGCCGATCGACACCGCGCAGCCCGCCGATTCGGTGCAGGCCGTATATCGCGTAGCCGAGGCTGACGTGGCGGCGCTCGCCGGATTCCTCGCCGGCTCGGTCGTCAACGACGTGCAGCTCGATGAGCGCGAGATCCGCTTTCAGACCGCCTTCTCGTTCTTCGGGGTCGACTTCTCGGTCGGACTCGGCGTGACGCCGTCGGCGCAGGAAGGCCAATTGGCGTTCACTCCCTCGAGCGTCGTTCTCGGCGACGAGCGACTTGATGCTGCCGACCTGCAACAGCAATTCGGACCGATCGTCGAGCCGCTGCTCACCTCGCGCCTGTTCTGCGTGGCGCAGTACTTGCCACAGGCGCTGGCCCTCACGGCTGTTCAGGTGGGAGACGAGCAACTCGTCGTGGTCTTCGGCGCCGAAAACGTGGCCCTGGGGGGTCCCGAGTTCTCAACCCTCGGCACCTGCAGCTAAGGGCGCTCGCACGGCGCGTCGCTTCGCACGCTGCGAACCGCACGTCTCACACGTCGCGACCTTAGCCACACCTTGCATGCCGACGGCCACGCCCTGCGTGCGAAGCGTCTAGCGCTAAGCGCTAAGCGCTAAGCGCTAAGCGCTAGGCGTGTTTCAGCCCTCATGCGTTCATCCCGGGGACTCCCCAATCGTAGGAAGTTCCGGAGCAAAGTCGATCGATGTTCCTTCGATTGGGGAGTCGGTTGAAGGATGCGCCCCGCCCTTTATCCCGTGCTCGCTGAATCGGTGCGGAGCGGAGCGGTGCGATCCGGTGCGGTGGGATGCGCTGCGCCATTCGGCGTGGCGTGGTGACGTGCCGAGTCGAGCGGCCTCGCGCCCGGGGAGAGGTTCGGCGCATCGATGGGGCGGCCCCGCACTCTGCGCCGCGCGGGCGTGCGCAGTGCGCTGTGAGCCGCGCATCCGCTGACCGCTAAACTTGAACTCGGCTTCAGGAACCAAGCCGGGTTCGCTCGCCTCACACTCCCCAGTTCGTCGACCTGTGAGGTTTTCGTCGTGCTCGCCAACCCGCTCTCGCCGTCGGGGCTTGTGCCGCCGGCCGATACCGCCGCGCTTCCCGCGCACGTGTGGCCGTCGAGCGCCGCGCGCACCGCCGACGGGCCCATCAGCATCGGGGGAGTCGCCCTCACCGAGCTCGCTGCCGAATACGGCACGCCGCTCTACGTCATCGACGAAGCGGATGCCCGCGCGCGCGCATCCCGAACCCGCGAGGCATTCGACACCGCGGCCGCCGCCCACGGCACCGCGGCCACCGTCTACTACGCGGGCAAGGCGTTTCTCTGCACCGAAGCTGCCCGGTGGATGGTGGCCGAGGGCCTCAACATCGACGTGGCGAGCGGGGGAGAGCTCGCGGTCGCGCTCGCCGCGGGCGTCGAGCCCGCCCGTCTCGGGCTGCACGGCAACAATAAGTCGCTCGCCGAGATCGACCGTGCGGTCGGGGTCGGCGTCGGCGCGATCGTCATCGACTCGCTGATTGAGATCGAGCGTGTCGCCGCCGCCGCCGAACGCCACGGGCGCGTGCAGGCCGTGCGCTTGCGCATCAACTCGGGAGTACACGCACACACCCACGAATACCTCGCGACGGCCCGCGAAGACCAAAAGTTCGGCATTCCGCTCTCCGATGCTCCGGATGCTGTCGCCGCCATTCGCGCTCGCCCCAGCCTGCGCTTTCTCGGGTTGCACTCGCACATCGGCTCGCAGATCTTCGCAGTCGAGGGTTTTCTCGAGGCCGCTCGTCGGCTGCTGACTCTGCACGCGGCCCTTCTCGCGGGAGGAGACGTTCCCGAGCTCAACCTCGGCGGCGGCTTCGGCATCGCGTATGTCGAGAGTGACGCGGCGCCCGCGATTGAGCAGCTCGCCGACGCCCTACTCGGAGCGGTGGCTGCTGTGTGTGGCGAGCTGAGCATCCCGATGCCGCGCATTGCGGTCGAGCCGGGTCGCACGATTATCGGGCCCGCGGGCGTGACGCTCTATGAGGTCGGCACGACGAAAGATGTCGTCGTCACGGTCGATGAGAGCACCACGGCCGTGCGGCGCTACGTGAGCGTCGATGGCGGCATGAGCGACAACGCCCGCCCCGCGCTCTACGCGGCCGACTACTCGGTGGCACTCGCGTCGCGACTGTCGAGCAGCGACCCTGTGCTCGTGCGTGTGGCCGGCAAGCACTGCGAGAGCGGCGACATCGTCGTGCGCGACGCCTACTTGCCCGGCGACACTTCACCGGGTGACCTCGTCGCCGTGCCCGCGACGGGCGCCTACTGCTTCTCACTCTCGAGCAACTACAACTACCTCGCTCGCCCCGCTGTCGTCGCCGTGCGTGACGGAGTCGCCCGCGTCATCGTGCGGGGCGAAACCGAGGCTGACCTGCTCAGCCGCGACGCCTTTGTGAACCACCCCAGAGCATCCACTCAAGGAGAATCGCTGTGATCGAATACCGCAACCTGCGTGTCGCCGTGCTGGGCGGGGGCAGTGTCGGATCGCAAGTGGCCGACCAGCTGCTGACGCACCGCGACGAGCTCGCTGCCCGCATCGGTGCCGGCATCGAGCTCGCGGGCGTTGCCGTGCGCAACCTCGACGCCCCGCGCGACACGGCGATTCCGCGCGAGCTGCTCACGACCGACGCCGAGTCGCTCATTCTCAGCGCCGACATCGTCGTCGAGCTCATGGGAGGCCTCGAGCCCGCGCGCACGTTCATTCTGCAGGCGCTCAATTCGGGAGCCGACGTTATCACGGCCAACAAGGCCCTGCTCGCCACGCACGGCCCCGAACTTTTCGAGGCCGCCGAGCAGGTTGGAGCCCAGCTCTACTACGAGGCTGCCGTCGGTGGCGCGATTCCGATCATCCGCCCGCTGCGTGACTCGCTCGCCGGTGACCGCGTCAAACGCATCTTGGGCATCGTCAACGGCACCACCAACTTCATTCTCGATCGCATGGATGCCCACGGCGAGTCGATGACCGACGCACTCGCCACGGCCACCGCGCTCGGGTATGCCGAGGCCGACCCCACCGCCGATGTGGGTGGATACGACGCGGCCCAGAAGGCCGCGATTCTCGCGAGCCTTGCCTTCCACACGCTCGTTCCGGCCGACGCGGTGTATCGCGAGGGAATCACCGAGGTCACGCTCGAGCAGGTCGTCGCAGCGCGCAAGGCCGGTTACGTCGTCAAGTTGCTCGCCATCTGCGAGCGACTCACCGACCCGGTCACGGGGGTCGACGGTGTGAGCGCCCGCGTGCACCCCGCGCTGATCCCCGACACCCACCCGCTCGCCGCGGTGCACGGTGCCAACAATGCCGTCTTCGTCGAGGCGGAAGCGGCCGGGCCGCTCATGTTCTACGGGGCTGGCGCGGGGGGCATCCAGACCGCATCGGCCGTCTTGGGTGACGTCGTTTCTGCTGCC
>JBJOPU010000124.1:0-5153 GCA_046050505.1 Actinomycetota bacterium | reverse complement strand
CGACGACCTCAAAGACCGCGTGCAGACCTTCATCGAGCAGGTCGTCACCGAAATCGTCGACACCCACACCTCGGTGGGTCACAGCGATGAGTGGGATTTCGAGCAGCTCTGGACCGACCTCAAGACGCTCTACCCGATCAGCCTCACGATCGACGAGGTCATCAGCGAGGGCGGTACCAAGCTCACCTCGGCCTTCCTCGTGCGCGAGATCATGAGCGACGCCAAGCTCGCTTACGAGCGCCGCGAAGAGAGCCTGGGCCGCACGGCCACGCGCGAGCTCGAGCGCCGCGTCGTGCTGAGCGTCGTCGACCGCCGCTGGCGCGACCACCTCTACGAGATGGACTACTTGAAAGACGGCATCGGCCTGCGTGCCATGGCGCAGCGCGACCCACTCGTCGAGTACCAGCGCGAGGGTTACGCGCTCTTCCAGTCGATGATGAGCGCCATCCGCGAAGACGCCGTGGGCTTCCTTTTCAACCTCGAGGTTGAGGTGACGGGCAGCAAAGGCACCGCGCAGGTCACGGCCAAGGGCCTCAACCAGCCGCAGGCCCCGCAGAACCTCAGCTACACGGCGCCATCAGCCGACGGCGACGTCGAGGTGCGCAACCAGCGCGGCCAAGTCTTGCAGGCGCCGACGGATGCGGCCCGCCAGGCAGCCCCGCAGGTCTCTGCCGCGTTTGGTGGCCCGGCCGCCCCCGCGGGGGCCGCGCCGACGCGTCGCGCCCCTCAGGGCCAGCCCCAGGGCGGCCAGGGCCAAGGTGGCGCGCAGGCAACGGGTGCTTTCGGCCAGAAAACTCCCGCAGCGCCTTCCGGCGCTGCGCCCGTCAACCGCGCCCAGCGCCGCGCTCAAGACAAGAAGAAGGGCCGCTAGGGCTCTCGTGCTCCCTCCTCGCATCCCGCACGCGCTGCGGGGCGAGACCGTGCGAGGCGCGCGCTACTTCGAGTACGTGATCAGAGAACGCTGATAGCGCTCGCGCGCCACCGGCGATCAAGGCCCTCGAGCCGGATGGCGACTGCGCGCGCTCGAGCGCGGCTGGTCACGATCACGACCGCTTCTACGACCCCGTCGCGAGGCTCGGTGAGGCGTGGCGAGCCGACCGAGAATGTCGGACGAACAACGGGCGCTCCGCGCGCCGACCGCGCACGCGCACTGATTGCCGCGCGCGCCATGAGCGTGCGGTACACGTCGTCAGTCACCCACCTGGCAACTTGCTCGAGCTCGCGTGCACCCGCCAGGATCTCGATGACGCACCGAGTCAGATTCTCGACAAGAGGGCGGGGGTCGGGCAAGTCTGCGGTCGACGTCGGCTGAAAGTCAAAGAACTCTTCGTGGGCAATACGCGCGCGTGACCCGCGACCACGAGGGGCCTCGGGTGTCGTGTGCGCACTCGACGGCCGAAGATCGCGATCTTCGGTGACGAGGGCAGATGTGGCGTGATGGGTGGCGGTCACGATCGGCTCCTTCTCCCCTGAGGCAGACGTGGTGGTCGTTCGCCATCCCCCCGGGGCGGTAGACCGATGAGTACACCCCAATTGGGGTGGCACTACTCAATCAAAAGATTCCTCATCCGTAAAGAGAATTCCTCGAACTGTGGAGAACCGCTTCGGCGGCGTCGGAGGCTCTCGCTACGGTCTCGGCATGCGCTGGGACCACCTCTTCGATGACCTCGCCGGTCAGCTCGAACACGAGCTGCAAACCGAGCAGGCAGATCTCGACCACGAAGAAGAGCGGTTGCGTGTTGGCCGGCTTCCCCTGCGAGATCGTCTTCTGGCTCTCCGCGCCTCGCGCGACCCACTCGCGCAGCATGTCCGTTGCCGATTGCGCTCGGGCGACACGATTCGACTCCGGCTGGTCACGGTCGGCCGCGACTGGATGGCGGGAGACATCGACGACTCTCCCGGTCGTGACCAAGCGATCATTCCGTTTTCTGCTGTCGATGCGTTGCTCGTGACGCCCGACCACGCCCTCGTTTCGCTCGCGCCCGTCGTTGAACGGTCAGAGTTGGCCGCACGGCTCGGAATGGGGTTCTTGCTTCGCGACCTCTGTCGGCGTCGTTCAGCGGTCACTGTGCGTACCGGTTCTGGTGAGTCGACCGGAACCATCGATCGGGTCGGCCGAGATCACTTTGACCTAGCGGAACACGATCGCGACGTGGCGCGTCGGGCGAGCGAGGTCAACCAGGTGCGAATCATTCCGATCGACCAGGTGCTCGTTGTCTCGCTTGCGTGACGGGCGCGTGGCACGACTGCCGGGTCGTGTACCTGATCTAGGCGCCTCGCGACCCGCCGCGTAAACCGCCAGGAGCGCCGCCGCGAGGCCCGCCGCGTCGATCGCCGAAGAGCTCGGCGACGTCGGCGTATTGCGCTTCTTGCCACATAGCCATGCGGCGGCTCTCGTCATATTTGTCAGCGATGAATGACTCGAGAACGCCGTGATCGACGCGCCATTGACCGATGCTGCCGAGGTGGATGCCCGGAAGCTCGCCGGTGCGAATCAAAGACAGGACCTCGCCGGCGGTGAGATTGAGCACCTCGGCCACATCGGCGATGGTCAGAAACCTGCCGAGGGGAGCGTCACTCGAATCCGTCATGGCTCGATTATCCGCCGAGACCTCTCCACTTGCGCCCGGTGTGGATAACTGTGTCGACCTGTACCGATGAATCGTCAAGATCGGTCGCGCCCGTCAGCCCTGAGTTCAGGAGGACCTATGACCGAGGTTCACGCCTCACCGCCCACGCCGCGTCGTCGTCGTACAGTCGATGCCCGATTGCTCGTCGGACTCGTTTTGGTCGCGGCATCTATCGCCGCCGTGGTCGGGATCGTCACGGTGACCGATGGGGGTGACGACGTTCTCGTGGCGCCACGACTGCTGTCTCCGGGGGAGGTGGTGAACGCCGACGACTTCGAGATCCGTCGGGTATCCCTGGGAATCGACGGTCACGGATACCTTCGTCCCGCTGATGTGCCGACGGCGGGCCTCGTGATCACACGACTTGTTGGCTCAGGAGAACTCGTTCCGTTGACTGCCGTGGGCGACTCTCGCGGTCCCAGCGCCACGACTATTGTCGTCACGCTCTCAACGCCGGTCGGTGCGACCGTCCGCCCTGGTGACGCTCTCGATCTCTGGTCGGCTCCTGCCCTCGACGCAGGCCAGTTTGGTGCCCCCGTGGTGATCGCGTCTGATGCTCAGCTTGTGCGACTGGTCACCGACGATGCGATCGTTTCTACCGGTCAAGCGGGCCGCATCGAGCTGCTCATTGCGCGGCGTGATGTCGCGCGCATCCTGCACGCCTTGGCCAATGGCGATGCGCTCTCGGCGGTGCCGGTATCTCTCGCGATCGGAGGTTGACATGCTCGTGGGTCTCGCTGTTCCGGGCATGGATGCCGACGCGGTTGAGCTGGCCGTACTCCGAGCCGGTCATCGGGTCGCCTGGCGCGCGATTGACCATGACGAAGTGCTCACGCAACTCGCGCAACGGGCCCCGGAGGTGGTGCTTATCGCCGACCATGCGGCGGTCGCGACGGCGACCGTCGTGGGGTCATGCGATCTTCTCGGCGTGCGCAGCTGCCTGGTTGCACACGCCGAAGCCCCGCTCTCGCCCGGAGCGCTACGGCTCGGCCTCAACGACGTTGTGCGCGTGTTCGGCGATGGGAATCTCGACCTCAGCGTGCTCACCACCCCGCATCTCGCCGCCGCTCCCGCTGGCCAGAACGATGGCGAGAACGCGCCGTCGCTCACAACGCCTCGCATGCCTGGTGTGATCCAGGCTCCGTCGCCCTCACTGCCGCCGTTGCTGAGCCCACTTGGAGACGCCGCCGCCGTCCACGCGCCATCGCGCACACCACGCGTCATCACCGTCTGGGGTCCTGCGGGCGCCCCGGGTCGCACGACGTTGGCCATCGGTCTTGCGGCCGAGCTGGCCGCTCGCGGTCTGTCGGTCTGTCTCGTTGACGCCGACACCTATGGCGGCACGGTAGCTCCAGCCCTGGGATTGCTCGACGAGTCTCCCGGCTTTGCGGCCGCGTGCCGGCTTGCGGGTGGAGAGACTCTCACGCACGCAGAACTCGACCGCGTGACGCAGCACGCCGAAAGTGCTGCGGGCTCAACGTTTGCGGTGCTCACCGGCATTGGTCGCCCGCACCGGTGGCCCGAGCTCTCGGCGTCACGGGTCACAGCCGTGCTCGAGCAGTGCCGACGGTGGCGCACGGTCGCGGTCGTCGACGCGGGCTTCAGTCTCGAGACCGACGAAGAGATCAGCAGCGATCTGCTGGCGCCCCGCCGCAACGCCGCGACCATTGCCGCGCTACGGGCAGCCGACGATGTGGTGGCGGTCGGCGCAGCCGATCCGCTGGGCTTAGCTCGCCTACTGCGCACGCACGCCGACTTGCTCGAGACGCTCGATGGTGCGCGGGTGCGCATCGTGGCGAACCGCGTGCGGGCATCCGTGCTCGGCATTGACCCTCACGGGCAAGTGCGGCAGACGCTTGATCGATTCGCGGGAATTCGTAACGCCGTGTTGATTGATGACGATCGGGATGCCGCCGACGCCGCATTGCTCACAGCCCGGCCGGTGCCGGTCGCGGCTCCGCGCTCGTCGCTGAGTCGTGGCATCGCCGAGCTCGCCGACGCGCTCGGGTTTACGCGCGAGCCGGCGGCGGGAACCGGCCCGCGCTGGGCGCGCCGCCGGCCCGCTCGCGTCGCGGGCTAGGGCTGCGGAGGAGGCGCCGCACAGCGACTAGCCTTTAGGCGTGTCGACGCTCTCTGATCTGGTGCATGAGCACAGCGATGCCGACGAGGTCGACATTGAGTGGTTGCACTTGCTCATCGCCGACGGGCAGTTGATCGCCGACCTCGCCTTTGCCGACATCGTGTTGTGGGTGCCCACACGCACCGGATCCTTCGTGGCCGTTGCCCACACGCGGCCCTCGAGTTCGGCCACGCTCTTCTATCGCGACTTCGTCGGTCAAGAGATCAAGCCCGAGTGGCGCCGCCAGGTGACGCAAGCCTTCGAGACCGCCGCGATCGTCGACTCATCAGCGCCCGACTGGTACGAAGAGACACCGACGCGCATGCGGGCGGTTCCGGTGCTGCGGCGCGGCGGGCGCGGCGGCAAGGCGGTGACCGAGCATCCGATCGCGGTCATCACCCGAC
>JBJOPU010000123.1:0-5168 GCA_046050505.1 Actinomycetota bacterium | reverse complement strand
CACGTGAAGTCGGCACGAGTTGTCGGCGAAGTCATGGGCAAGCTTCACCCGCATGGCGACTCGGCGATCTACGACGCGCTCGTTCGTCTGTCTCAAGACTTCACTTTGCGGGTGCCGCTTATCGACGGGCACGGCAACTTCGGCTCGCTCGACGACGGGCCCGCGGCTGCCCGTTACACCGAAGCGCGCCTGCGTGCCGAGGCGATGGCCATGGTCAACGACCTCGATGAAGACGTCGTCGACTTCGTGCCGAACTACGACAACCAGCTGACGCAGCCGTCCGTGCTTCCTGCGGCGTTCCCGAACCTCCTGGTTAACGGAGCCAGCGGCATTGCTGTCGGTATGGCAACAAACATGGCGCCACACAACCTCATCGAGGTGGCGGCCGCCGCACGGCACTTGCTCGACAACCCGGGCGCAACGCTCGATGACCTCATGGCTTACGTGCCGGGCCCTGACCTGCCAACCGGCGGCACGATCATTGGCCTCGACGGTATTCGCGAGGCGTATGCCACGGGCCGAGGCAGCTTCAAGACGCGCGCCAAGGTGTCGATCGAATCGGTGACCGCTCGCAAGACGGGCATCGTCGTGACCGAGTTGCCATACCTCGTTGGGCCCGAAAAGGTCATCGAAAAGATCAAAGACGGAGTGCAGTCTAAGAAGATCGCCGGCATCAGCGACGTCACTGATCTCACCGACCGTCGCAACGGCCTGCGCCTCGTGATCGGCATCAAGACCGGGTTCAGCCCCGAAGCAGTTCTTGAGCAGTTGTATCGCCTGACACCCCTCGAAGACGGCTTCTCGATCAACGCTGTTGCTCTCGTTGACGGCACGCCGCAAACCCTCGGCCTCAAAGAGTTGCTCCAGGTCTACATCGATCACCGCATCCAGGTGGTGACGCGGCGCAGTCGGTATCGCCTCGATCGTCGCCGCGAGCGTCTTCACCTCGTCGAGGGCCTCCTCATCGCCATTCTCGACATCGATGAGGTCATCCAGGTCATTCGCACCTCTGATGACGCCGAGGCCGCACGCTCGCGCCTGATGGAGGTCTTCGACCTCAGCACGCTGCAGAGTGAGTACATTCTCGAGCTCCGATTGCGCCGCCTGACCAAGTTCAGCCGAATCGAGCTCGAGACGGAACGCGATCAGTTGCGCGCCGAAATCGCCGAACTTGAGTCGCTGCTCGCCGACCCGGCGCGCGTGCGCACGGTAGTCGGTGACGAGCTCGAAGCCACAGCTGACCGATTCGGCACACCGCGGCGCACTCTGCTGACCGAGGCAACGGCATCGATCGCAGCCCCCCGCAGCCGTGGTGCCGCTCCCGTCTCGCTCGAGATCGCGGATGCCCCGTGCCGAGTGCTGGTGTCAACGACTGGTCGCGCAGTGCGCGTCGAACTACCCGAGGGCACGGCGATCGTCGCACCTTCGCGACGAAGCAAGCACGATGCTCTCCTCGGCTCGATTGACTCGACGACGCGAGGTGAGCTCGCCGCCATCACCTCCCGAGGACGCTTTGTGCGTTTCACCCCCGTCGACCTGCCCAGCGTTCCCGCCAACTCGGTGCAGTTGGCCGCCGGCGCAAAGTTCCGTGACTACCTCGGACTCACCGACGCGAAAGAGCGCGTGCTCGCGATCGTTGACCCGGCAAGCTCGACGCCCCTTGCGCTCGGCACGCGCGACGGCACCGTCAAGCGCGTCTCGCCAGGTGGGTGGCCAGCCCGCCCTGACGGCGAGATCATTGCCCTCAAGACGGGCGACGAGGTCATCGGGGCGGCCCTCGCAGACGACAGCGACGAACTCGTCTTTGTGACGACGGATGCCCAACTGCTGCACTTCGGTGCGGACCAGGTGCGCCCCCAAGGTATGGCGGCCGCAGGGATGGCCGGCATCAAGCTCGGCGCAGGTGCGCGAGCTCTGTTCTTCGGAGCGGTCGACCCAGACACCGCCGAAGTGCTCACAGTCTCAAGCTCAACCCAGACCATCGCCGGCGCCGACCCAGGGCGCGCGAAGCTGTCGCTCTTCGACCAGTTCCCCGGCAAGGGTCGCGCGACGGGCGGCGTTCGCTGCCACGCGTTCCTCAAGGGCGAAGACGTTCTTCAGCTCGCCTGGGTGGGTGCTCGACCGCTTGCCGTTGGTGCAGACGGCTCGTCACGCACGCTGCCTCAGGGCGGAGCGAAGCGCGACGCGTCGGGTGCTCTTCTCGACTCCCCCATCGGGTCGGTCGGAACACCGATCGGCTAACGCACTCCTGTTAGATGTCGATACGGTCGCGGTCAAGACCCTGCCCCGCGATGATGAAGTCTTTGCGGGGCGCGACCTCGTTGCCCATGAGCAGTTCGAACATGCGCGATGATGCCTCAGCGTCGCTCACGCGCACGCGCCGCAGAGTGCGGTGGGCCCGGCTCATGGTCGTGTCGGCGAGCTGGTCGGCATCCATCTCACCCAGACCCTTGTAGCGCTGAATCGGGTCTTGATATCGCTTGCCGGCCTTCTTGAGCGCAGCCAGCACTCCCTGAAGTTCTTTCTCGCTGTAGGTGTAGATGGTCTCGTTGGGCTTCGAGCCCGGATTCATGACGACGACGCGGTGCAGCGGTGGCACGGCAGCGAACACTCGGCCCTCATCGATCATGGGCCGCATGTAGCGGAAGAACAGCGTGAGCAGCAGCGTGCGAATGTGGGCGCCGTCGACGTCGGCGTCACTCATGATGATGACCTTGCCGTAGCGCGCCTGCTCGAGGTCGAACGAGCGACCGGAGCCCGCGCCGATCACCTGGATGATCGACGCACACTCAGCGTTGCTCAGCATGTCGCTCACCGAGGCCTTCTGCACGTTGAGGATCTTGCCGCGGATGGGCAACAAGGCCTGAAACTCGCTGTCGCGCGCGAGCTTGGCGGTGCCGAGAGCACTGTCGCCCTCAACGATAAAGAGCTCGCTGCTCGCGACATCGTTCGAGCGGCAGTCGACGAGTTTCGCTGGTAGCGCCGAACTCTCGAGAGCGTTCTTGCGACGCTGCGTCTCTTTGTGAGCGCGAGCCGAAATGCGGCTCTTCATCTCGGCAACGACCTTGTCGAGCACGAGTGCGGTCTGGGCCTTGTCGTCGCGTTTGGTCGAGGCAAAACGCTCAGCGA
The DNA here is from genome assembly GCA_046050505.1 of Actinomycetota bacterium. Taxonomy (GTDB): domain Bacteria; phylum Actinomycetota; class Actinomycetes; order Actinomycetales; family Microbacteriaceae; genus Microcella. Next base: position 2,039 of record JBJOPU010000123.1, on the reverse strand, counting down.
GTCCGCGGGCGATCACGTTCGCGGCGATCGCGCGCACGGCCGGCGTGCCCAAAATTTCTTTCGTCTGGCCCTCGAACTGCGGTTCGGGCAAACGAACGGTCAACACGGCCGTGAGGCCCGCAAGCACGTCGTCTTTCTCGAGCTTGTCGGTGCCGACCTTGAGGCGGCGCGCGTTCTTCTCGACTTCGGCCCGCAAGAACTTCAGCAGACCTTGCTCAAATCCGAGTTGGTGGCTGCCGCCCTTGGGCGTGGCGATGATGTTGACGTACGAGCGGAAAGTGGTGTCGTACCCCGTTCCCCACCGCACCGCGATGTCGACTACACACTCGCGCTCGACCTCGGTGGGCACCATGTGGCCGTTGTCTTGCAGAACGGGCACCGTCTCGGTGAACGTGCCGTTGCCCGTGATGCGCCAGGTGTCGGTGAGCGGGGCATCCGGTGCCAAGAACTCGGCGTATTCGCTGATGCCGCCGTCGAACCGAAACGACTCGACGACGGGCTCGGCTCCGCGATCGTCGGTGAGTTCGAGGGTGATGCCGGGCACAAGAAAGGCCGTCTGGCGCAATCGACCGATGAGCTCTTCGGTGAGGAAGCCTGCGCCCTTCGTAAAGATCTGCGGGTCTACCCAATAGCGAATGCGGGTTCCGGTAATCCCCTTGGCGACCTTGCCGACCTTGCGCAACTCGCTACCCGAGACAAACGGAGAGAACGGTGCATCTGGCCGCGGGCCAGTGGCATCGTCGGCAAAGATGCCGGGCTCGCCGCGGTGAAACGACATCGCCCACGTCACGCCATCACGATCTACCTCAACGTCGAGTCGTTGGCTGAGCGCGTTGACAACAGACGCGCCAACACCGTGCAGACCTCCGGATGCGGCATACGAACCACCGCCAAACTTGCCGCCGGCGTGCAGTTTCGTGAATACAACCTCGACGCCACTCAGCCCGGTCTTGGGCTCGATGTCGACGGGAATGCCTCGTGCACGGTCGCGCACTTCGACACTGCCGTCGGGGTGCAGCCTCAGGTCAATCTGGGTGCCGAAACCGCCGAGTGCCTCGTCGACCGCGTTGTCGATGATCTCCCAGAGACAGTGCATGAGCCCGCGAGAGTCGGTCGAGCCGATGTACATGCCCGGGCGCTTGCGTACCGCTTCGAGACCCTCGAGTACAGACAGGTGGCGGGCGGAGTAATCAGAGCTGGGCACGTGTTTCATCGTATGCGGGTCGACCGACGCACTCGGGCTCCCACTCCGACGGGCGACCACCCAACCACGACCGTCGCACGATCTCGCCTACGCGTTCAGCGAAATCGAGGCGGATTGACACGGCATCAACACAGGCGTGTGGTGCAATGGTGTTTTCATGAGATTCGCGACGCCAACGGAGAGTGAGGGGCACCCCATGACGCAGATCACCACCGAGAACCCGAGCGTCACGACCGCGCCCCTATCGGCGCTCGACCGCTGTGACAGCTGCGGCGCACAAGCGTATGTTCGGGCCACTCTCGCGACCGGCGAATTGCTGTTCTGTGCGCACCACGCCGCCCGCTTCAAGGAGAAGCTCTCGGGCTCGGCACTCGCCTGGCACGACGAGACGGACCGCCTCACGGCTTCTGCCTAAGTGGCGGGCTCGCTCGGCTGGGGCAAGCGCCTCCGATACCTACTGAAGCGCGCTCGCGCGATCGACACGGCGAACCTTCGCCGCCTTGCCGGACTCATTGCCGCATCAAGTGGCCGACCTCGCTTGTTCATCATGATCGACATGCTGTGGGCGGCCGTGCGCCACGAGACCGCGTTTCAGGACTACTTCGACTGGGATTTCCACTCGCTCACGAGTGCCGAGCGGCAGACCTTCATCACTCACCCCAAATCGAATCACCTGGCGTTGCGGCTGAACGCGGCAGAACACCGGTCGACGTTCGCCAATAAAGCGCTCTTCAATGTGCGATTCGCACCGTTCTTGGCTCGAGAGTGGATCGATCTGCGTTCCGCAGACGACGATGAGCTGGCCTCCTTCCTCGCTCGGCACGATCGGGTAATC
>JBJOPU010000122.1:0-5194 GCA_046050505.1 Actinomycetota bacterium | reverse complement strand
GCGAGCGAGTCGGAGAACGTGTTGCCGCTCTCCACGCCTCCTCGCACATCGTCGAGCGTTGACGCGAGCTTCGGGTTCTCGGACTGATCAGCGAGGATCGTCAACGCCTTGAGCAGCGGAAGGCCCGCGCCAATCATCGTCGCGAGCTGCCGGCTCATGACCGACAGGTCTTTGATCGAGACCTTCTTGTCGAAGAGCCCGCCGAGAGAGATGTCGCGGTTGAGTCCGGTGCCGCCCGTGACCTGCTTGATCGAGACCGGGGCGATACCCATGGTGCGCAAGCGTGCGACGACAGAAGGCTCGCCCGCAGCATCCACACGCCCCTTGACGATCTTGCCGCTGGAGTCTCGACCGGTGTATTCGAAGGTGAGCGTGGCGGCCACTATCGGGTTCCTCCGAATCCGTCAGTGAAGGGCGTTGAGGCAGCACCCGAGGTCGATTCTGTGCGGTGCACAAGGCGGTTGAAGTTTTCGGCCTCTTGCACTTTCGACTGGGCAGCGTCATAGCTGACCATATGACTGTTAACGAGGTCAGCGAGGTGTTGATCCATCGTGTGCATGCCAGCCTCTCGACCGGCCTGCAAGGCAGATGGAATTTGGTATGTCTTGCCCTCGCGGATCAGGTTGGCGATGGCGCTGGTGGTCATCATGATCTCCGTCGCGATAATGCGCCCCTGGCCCGAGGCCCGCGGCAAGAGCGTCTGACACACAACACCCTGCAGCGTAAGGGCGAGTTGTGACCGCACTTGGGTCTGTTGGTGGGGCGGAAACACGTCGATGATGCGATCAATGGTTTGGGCGGCCGACTGCGTGTGCAGGGTTGCGAAGACAAGGTGGCCGGTTTCGGCAGCGGTCAACGCTGTCGAAATGGTCTCGAGGTCACGAAGCTCACCAATGAGGATGACATCGGGGTCTTGTCGCAGAACACGCTTGAGGGCGTCAGCAAAGGAGTGAGTGTCACTGCCCACCTCGCGCTGGTTCACGAGCGCGCGCTGGTTTTGGTGCACGAACTCGATGGGGTCTTCAATCGTGACAATGTGATCGGCTCGGGTTTTGTTGACGAGGTCGATGAGGGCCGCGAGCGTCGTCGACTTGCCCGACCCAGTCGGACCGGTGACGAGCACCAGACCGCGTGGCAAAGTCGCAAACTTCGACACGACCGTGGGTACGCCGAGTTGCTTGAGCGACTTGATCTCGGTCGGAATCAAACGGAAGGCGCCGGCCATTGCGTCGCGATCCTTATAGATGTTGACACGGAAGCGATCCCCGCCGCGAGGGCTAATCGCAAGGTCCAACTCCCACTCGGTCAAGAAGTTCTCTCGCTGAAGTGGCGTCATGATGCTCTGTAGAATCGCCGTCACCTCAGCTCGACTCCATATTGACGAGTTTGCGGCTGGGCGCAGCTCGCCATCGACGCGCACCATGGGCGGGGCATCCCCCGCAACATGGAGGTCGGATGCTCCGCGCGCGACCACGTCGTCAAGCGCCGCGAGCAGCGCCGGGTGAATGCCCGCCATTGCCCCGCCAGCGACGGGTGGCGGCGGGGGCGCAATGACCGGAACGAGGCCCGCGGGGGGCGCTGTGGGGTCAGGAGCCGCGATGGGTTGTTGGCCGACCGGCGGAGGGGGCGCCAGGTGTGTCACGTCGGCGGAAAGGTCGGGATAGGGCACAGCTTGACTGGGAAGCGGGGGGACGACGATCGTCGACGACGACGGCATAGACTGGGCGGCAGCGATACCCGCGCTCTCCTCTCCGCTCACGGACCACACGCGGCGCGCAGCCTGTGATTCGCCGCCTGTTGGCGTTCCGGGTCCGAGCGAGTCGGTCATGGTGTTCCCCTCGTTGACGCGTGATGCAAGTGACCTGGCCTACAACTCTGTCATGCGATTGCCGCGCGTGCGCGAACTGCGTGTCGACCGCGACGGGTGACGCGTGTCGTCAGGCCACCACGCGCAGAACTTCTTCGATTGACGTGAGACCGGCCCGCACTTTGGCCCAGCCGTCTTGCCGCAGAGTCAACATTCCTTGTGCGGTCGCGGTGTGCATGATTTCGGCGCTGGATGCCCGTGCGACGGCCAGGCGCTCAATATCTTCGCTGACCATCATGACCTCGTGCAAAGCCAGACGACCACGGTAGCCCGTTCCCGAGCAGGCCGAGCAGCCCACCGCGTGGTACAGCCGAAGGCTGAATTCGTCTTCGCGTCGACCGAAGCCAAGGTTGTCGAGGTGGGCAACGTCGTACTCCTGCAATTGCTTGCAGCGGTCGCAGAGCTTGCGGGCAAGACGCTGGGCCACCACGCAGTCGAGCGCCGAGCCGACGAGGAACGGCTCGATGTCCATCTCAATGAGTCGAGTGATGGCGCTGGGCGCATCGTTGGTGTGCAAGGTCGACAGCACGAGGTGGCCCGTCAGTGATGCTTCGATGGCGATCTGGGCGGTCTCTTGGTCACGAATCTCACCGATAAGCACGACATCCGGGTCAGATCGAAGGATGCTGCGCAAAGCGCTTGCGAACGTGAGGCCCGCCTTCGGGTTCACCTGCACCTGGTTGATTCCGACCATGCGGTACTCAACCGGGTCTTCAACCGTGATGACGTTGATCTCGGGGCGAGCCACCGCATGAAGCGTCGTGTAGAGCGTCGTCGACTTTCCCGAACCGGTCGGCCCGGTCACGAGGATCATGCCGTAGGGCTTGGTGTATGAGTTGCGATAGACCGAAAGGTTGCGGTCGAGCATGCCCAAGTCGCCAATATCGCGGCGCGTGGCGTTGTTGTCGAGAATACGCATAACGACTTTTTCGCCCCACACCGTCGGCAGGGTGGCCACGCGAAGGTCGATGACCTCACCGCCATGCTGCACCGACATGCGACCGTCTTGAGGGCGACGCCGTTCAGCGATGTTGATGTCGCTCATGATCTTGAGTCGCGAGATAACGCCGTTTTGGATGTTCTTGGGGGCCTGCTGCACGTCGTGCAATACGCCATCGATACGGTAGCGCACACGCATCTCGAACTCGCCGGGCTCAATGTGGATGTCTGACGCGAGGTCTTGAATCGCCTGGCCAATGATGAGGTTGACGAAGCGCACAATTGGCGCGTCGTCAGCATCAGCCTCGCGCAGTGCGATCTCGTCACTCTGGCTTGGCTTTACCTCCTCTTGAATTGCTGTGGAGAGATCGCTCAGTTCATTGTCGGCGCGGTGCAGACGGTTGATGGCTGCCGTGAGGTCATTGCGCTCAGCAACGACGGCGACGACGTGCATGCGTGTCAGTGCCCGCACGTCGTCCATGGCCAACACATCGCCCGGCTCGACCATCGCGAGCGTGATCGTCGTAGCGGTGGCATGGATGGGCAAGATGTTGTGCCGACGGCAGAGCTGCGCCGGAACGAGAGCCACCGCAGCACGATCGATCGGGTACTCGGCGAGCTCGACGAACGAGAGCCCGGCTACTTCAGCCTTAGCCGACGCCACTTGGGAGGGCGAAACAAGGCCACGTTCGACAAAGTCGCCGACGACTACCTCGTCACCTTCTTCACGAAGCTTGTCGAGACTCTCGATCGGTAGCAGGCCGCGAATAATCAGAACTTCACTGACGGATACCACAACAGCCCCCCTTGCCCCTGGATGCACTCGGCCCGACAGTGGGTCGCCTGCACAGACTGCCGAGCCCTTACGGTACGACACGCCGTGCTTCTGACAATAGTCCCGCTTTCGGGGGTAGTCCACACCAGTCACATTGTTAACACGTGCCCCACGACGGCCGCGGGGCCCTCACCGCAATCGGTGTGGGCCCCGCAGTCGGTGCGTGAAACGCGTGGCTAGCTATACGTTCCCGGCGTGAAGTCGTCGCTCGAGAAGGTGTCGAAGTCGACGAACGACAGGTCAGCCTCGGTCAGGGCGGTGTCGTCAGCAAAGATGCGGTTGGGGTACCGCTCGGCCTTCGCTTCTTCTGTTGCCTCGACCGTGACGTTGCGGTACGCGGGAAGACCGGTACCGGCGGGGATGAGCTTTCCGATGATGACGTTCTCTTTCAGGCCGAGCAACGGGTCACTCTTGCCCTCCATCGCCGCCTGGGTCAGAACTCGGGTCGTCTCTTGGAACGATGCCGCCGACAGCCACGACTCGGTCGCGAGCGAAGCCTTGGTGATGCCCATGACCTCTTGACGCGCCGACGCGGTCTTCTTGCCTTCGGCAAGCGCTGCACGGTTGATCTGGTTGTACTTCGAGCGGTCGACGAGCTCACCCGGCAGCAGGTCGGTCTCGCCGTGGTCGACGACGGTGACCTTGCGCAACATCTGGCGCACGATGACCTCGAGGTGCTTGTCGTGAATCGGCACACCCTGCGAGCGGTACACGCCCTGCACACCCTCAACGAGGTGTTGCTGCACGGCGCGAACGCCCTTGACGCGCAGCACCTCCTTCGGGTCAACCGTTCCGACGAAGATCTGGTGGCCCAGCTCAACGTGCTGACCGTCTTCGACGAGCAGCGTGGCGCGCTTCGAGACCGAGTACACGACCTCTTCGTCACCGTTGTCGGGCGTCAGCACGATCTTCAGCAGGCTGCCGTTGTCGTCGATGCTGATACGGCCAGCGCTCTCGGCGATCGGGCTCGCACCCTTGGGGGTGCGCGCTTCGAACAGCTCGGTCACGCGGGGCAGACCCTGCGTGATGTCGGCGGCCGATGCCGAACCACCCGTGTGGAAGGTACGCATCGTCAACTGGGTACCGGGTTCACCGATCGACTGCGCCGCGATGATGCCGACGGCTTCACCGAGGTCAACGCGCGTACCGGTGGCCAGCGAGCGGCCGTAGCACGCGGCACACACACCGACTGCCGACTCGCACGTGAGCACCGAGCGCACCTTGATTTCGGCAACGCCCGACGCCACGAGGCTGTCGATGAGCACGTCTCCGACGTCGGCACCCGCCTGGGCGACGATCTCGCCCGAGGCGCTGACGGCATCCGTCGCGAGGGTGCGCGCGAACACGAGGTTCTCGACGTTGTCGTCGCGAACCCAGCTGCCGTCGACCTCGTGCGCGATCGTGAAGTCGAGGCCCTTACCGGTGCCACAGTCTTCTTCGCGAATGATGACGTCTTGCGCCACGTCGACGAGTCGACGCGTGAGGTAGCCCGAGTCGGCCGTACGCAGAGCGGTGTCGGCCAGACCCTTGCGGGCACCGTGGGTGGCGATGAA
>JBJOPU010000121.1:0-5234 GCA_046050505.1 Actinomycetota bacterium | reverse complement strand
CGAGTATCGCCTGCGGTTTTCACGCGGGCGACCCGGCCACGATGCTCACGGCGTGCCGCTCGGCGGTGGCCAACGGGGTGACGATCGGAGCGCATCCGGCCTACCGCGACCTCGCCGGATTCGGCCGTCGCGACATGGAAGTGCCCGCCGAGCTGCTGCACACCGATGTGCTCTACCAGGTGTCGGCACTCGCCGGAATGGCCGCTCACGCTCGCGGCGGCGTGCGCTACCTGAAACCGCACGGCGCGCTCTACAACCGCATCGCGGTCGACCTCGAAGTGGCCGAGGTGATCGCCGACGTCGCCGCGAGCATTGGGCTGCCGGTGCTGGGGCTTCCTGGCTCCGCCATCGCAACAGCGTGCGTCACGGCCGGAGTGCGATTCGTGCCCGAAGCCTTTGCCGACCGGGGCTACTTGGCTGACGGAACCCTCGCGCCACGCGGCCTCGAGGGCGCCGTCATCACGGATCCTGAGCAGGTTGCCGCACGAGTCGTGCGCATGGTCGTCGAGGGCACGATCGAGGCGGTCGACGGCACCGTGCTCACGGTGCAGGCCGAGTCAGTGTGCCTGCACGGCGACACTCCCGGCGCGGCTGCCATCGCGCGCGCGGTTCGATCAGCGCTCGACGCCGCCGGGGTCGAGGTCGCGGCCTTCGCATGAGGCTGCTGCCCTCTGGCGACCGCGCCCTGATTGCCGAGTTTGACAGCCTCGGCCTCGTGCGCGCGGCCCACGAGCGCTGGGCCACCGAGGCACCCGCGGGCATCGTCGAACTCGTGCCCGCCGCCCGCACGGTACTCGTGCGCATCGAGCCGCGCGTCATGGGGCTCGGCGCCGCAGAACAGTGGTTGACCGCCCACGCCCCCGCCGAACCCGCCGGGGACGGAGACGGTCCGCTCGTCGAGATTGCCGTCACCTACGACGGCGACGATCTCGCGGTCGTGGCCGAGACCTGGGGATGCTCGCTCGAGGCCGTCGCGACGCGTCATGCTTCCACCCCCTGGGTGTGCGCGTTCATCGGCTTCGCGCCCGGCTTCGGCTACCTGGTGCCGGCTCCGGGTGCCGCTACTCTGCCCCCGGTGTCGCGGCGAGCCACGTCGCGCCCTCTCATCGCCGCCGGATCCCTCGGGCTCGCGGCCGAGTATTCCGCGGTCTACCCGCACGCCTCGCCCGGCGGCTGGCAACTGATTGGCCGCACCGACGCCGAGTTGTGGAGCCTCGACCGCAACTCCCCCGCGCTGCTCGCCCCGGGCACGCGCGTTCGTTTCTCGCCGAGGCGCTCGTGAGCGCGGCACACGTCATCGAGTCGGGGCCGCTCGCCCTCATTCACGACCTCGGCCGCCCCGGCTACGCCTCCCTCGGGGTCAGCGCATCGGGAGCGTTTGACCGATCGGCCCATCGCTTGGCCAACCGCCTCGTCGGTAACCCCGACAACGCCGCGGCCATCGAGAGTCTGCTGGGCGGGCTGCGCCTCGCGCTGCCGGCGGGCACGTGGTTCGCCGTCACCGGCGCGTGGAGCGACGCCGTGCTCGTCACCGACGGCGGCGTGCGCCGGGCGGTCGAGCCGCACACGGCGACGCGCGTGGAAACTCCGGCCGAGCTGCACCTCGGCACCGTGACGCACGGCCTGCGCACGACCGTGGCTCTGCGCGGGGGGCTCGCGGTGCCGGCGGTGCTCGGCTCGCGCTCGCGCGACACTCTCGCCGCGCTCGGGCCCGAGCCTCTGCGCGCCGGCGACGTGCTGCCGATCGGCCCCGAACCTGCCACGCCCGTGCCACCCGCCGACCTCGTGCCGATCGATCCGCCCCGCGACGGCATCGTCGAGCTCGGGGTGCGCCCCGGGCCCCGTCACGACTGGTTCACGGCCGACGCCTGGCGACTGCTCACGACGCACGACTACCTCACCTCGGCCCGAAGCGACCGCACGGGAGTGCGCCTTGAAGGGCCCGCGCTCGAGCGCGTGCCCGACCTCGTGGGCGTCGAACTGGCCAGCGAGGGGATGCTGCGCGGGAGCATCCAGGTCTCGCCCGACGGCGCGCCCACCGTGCTGGGGCCCGACCATCCCGTGACGGGCGGGTATCCCGTCATCGCGGTCGTGGTGGATGCCTCGCTCGACCTGCTCGCCCAGCTGCGGCCGGGCCAGCCCGTGCGCCTGCGGCTGGCCGCCGGCCGCTACTAGAGCACGAGACGGCCCACGAGCGCCCCGCGCTCGAGTGCCCTAGACCGCCGCGCGCTCCGCCGTCTCGACAACGTTCGCGAGCAGCAGCGCACGCGTCATGGGGCCAACGCCGCCCGGGTTCGGCGAGATCCACGACGCCACCGTCGCCACGTCGTCCGCCACATCGCCTGCAATGCGCGATACGCCCGTGTCGGGGTCGACGAGCCGCGAGACGCCCACGTCGAGCACGATCGCGCCCGGCTTGACGTCAGCCGCCGACACGATGCCCGGCACGCCCGCCGCCGCGACGATGACGTCGGCACGACGCAGGTGCGCCCCGAGGTCGCGCGTGCCCGTATGGGTGAGCGTGACGGTCGCGTTGTACTCGCGGCGCGTGAGCAGCGAACCAATCGCGCGGCCGACCGTGACACCACGACCGACGACGACAACGTCTTTGCCCGCCCACGTCAACCCGTGGCGCTCGACGAGCTCGATCACACCGCGCGGGGTGCACGGCAACGGGGTGTCGATCGGGCGATCAACGCGCAGCACGAGGCGCCCGAGGTTGGTCGGGTGCAGCCCGTCGGCATCTTTATCGGGATGCACGCGCTCAAGAATCGCGTCGGTGTCGAGGTGCTTCGGCAGCGGCAACTGCACGATGAACCCCGTGACGGCGGGGTCGGCGTTCAGCTCGTCGATGACGGATTCGAGCTCGGCCTGCGTCGCGGCGTCAGGCAGATCGCGCCGAATCGACGCGATGCCCACTTCAGCGCAGTCTTTGTGCTTGCCGGCGACGTACCACTGCGAACCGGGGTCGTCACCAACAAGAACGGTCGCCAGACCCGGAACAATGCCTTTCTCGCGCAATGCATCGACGCGCGCCCGCAGCTCGGCCTTGATGGCCGCAGCGGTCGCGGTGCCGTCGAGCTTCTGCGCGATCTGGCCAGAACCAGAAGCGCTCACGATTACAGCCCCGGGTAGAGCGGGAACGCGTCGGTCAGCGCCGCGACGCGCGACTGCAGGGCCGCGACGTCGGGGTTCGGCATGAGGGTGTGGGCGATGATGTCGGCCACCTCGGTGAACTCGGCGTCGGCAAAGCCGCGCGTCGCGAGCGCCGGGGTTCCGATGCGCACACCGCTCGTGACCATCGGCGGGCGCGGGTCAAACGGCACACCGTTGCGGTTGACCGTGATGCCCACCGAGTGCAGCACGTCTTCGGCTTCGAGGCCGTTGAGGGGCGACTCGCGCAGGTCGACGAGCGCGAGGTGAACATCCGTGCCCCCCGTCAGTACGTTGACGCCCGCGGCGATCGCGTCGTCTTGCGTGAGGCGCGCGGCCAAAATCTGGGCGCCGCGGATGGTGCGCTCTTGTCGCTCGACAAACTCCGGCAGCGCGGCCAGCTTGAACGCCACGGCCTTAGCCGCGATGACGTGCATGAGCGGCCCACCCTGCTGACCGGGGAACACCGCCGAGTTGAGCTTCTTGAACAGCGACTCGTCGTTGCTCAAGATGATGCCCGAACGGGGACCGGCGAGAGTCTTGTGCACCGTCGAGCTCACGACGTGCGCGTGCGGCAGCGGCGAGGGGTGCAGGCCCGCGGCGACGAGTCCGGCGAAGTGGGCCATGTCGACCCAGAGCTTGGCGCCGACCTCATCGGCGATGGCACGGAAAGCCGCGAAGTCGAGCTGACGCGAGTAGGCCGACCAGCCGGCAATGATGACCGTCGGCTTGACCTCGTGCGCCTTGGCGCGCACGACATCCATGTCGACGAGCATCGTCTCGGGGTCGACGCCGTAGCTCGTGGCGTTGTAGACCTTGCCCGAGAAGTTGAGCTTCATGCCGTGCGTGAGGTGGCCACCGTGGGCCAGCTCGAGGCCGAGGATCGTGTCGCCGGGCATCGCGAGCGCGTGCAGCACGGCCGCGCTCGCCTGCGCGCCCGAGTGGGGCTGCACGTTGGCGAACTCGGCGCCGAAGAGGGCCTTGGCCCGCTCGATCGCGAGGTTCTCGGCGATGTCGACGAACTCGCAGCCGCCGTAGTAGCGCTTGCCGGGGTAGCCCTCGGCGTACTTGTTGGTGAGCACCGAGCCCTGGGCTTCGAGAATGGCGCGCGAGACGAAGTTCTCGCTCGCGATCATCTCGAGCGTTCCGCGCTGGCGGCCGAGCTCTTGCTCGAGCACCGCGGCGATCTCGGGGTCGACGTCGATGAGGGCGTCGTTGAACGACGAGGGCAGTTTGTCAGACACGGGAGTTCTCCTTCGAGGGTCTGCCGGCCGCAGCCAGCGGGGTTCTGCTGGGGGCCCAGGCGTACGGCCCCACACCGTGTCGGTCGCTCCCTGATGGTGACCCATCCGAACGCCAGTCGCGACGCCGGTCAGTCTATCGCGAGGAGTCTGTGGGCGCGTGGTTCACAGGGCGGTTCGGGATGCTCGGCGAAAGCATCACGCTGCAGCGAAGGCCCGAATCAATGACTCTCTGTGCGCTCCGAATCCACGTGTCCCCGTGAATCGGCAGAAGTGGCGTCATCGTGACCGCCCCGTGCGGTCAATCTGATCCATGCATAGGCCTGTGCGGCGGCGACTGCCGTAAAGAAAATGAAAAGAACCAAGCCGGTCACGATCGTGCTCACGAGGTTGCCCCACACGTAACCGGTAATCACGGCGACGAAGGAGCCGATAGCCACGGATACCCCGACGAAAGGAAACGCAAGGAAGCTGATGACGACGAATACCCACCCGTCGGCATTCGTCACCTGAGCGGCTGCGCTTGCTCCCCCTCCTATGGCTCCAACAATGAGCGCATACAGCGCGACCTTCGACGATCGAGCTTTTGGGGAAGACTCCGTCACGACTGCCTGGCCCATTCAAGTGCCTGCACGCGTGTGAGGTCGACCGACTGGCGGGTCACCCACAGGTCGTGGGCCCTCTGCATCGCCAACCAGCTCTCGGCGCTCCGGCCGACCGCTTTCGAGAGGCGAAGCGCCAGCACGGACGAGACGCGGCGCTGGCCCTTGAGCACGCGACTGAGCGTCGAGGGTGCGACGTCGAGTCGGGCAGCCAGCTCGCGTCCGCTCACGCCGAACG
>JBJOPU010000120.1:0-5253 GCA_046050505.1 Actinomycetota bacterium | reverse complement strand
ATGCTCAAGACCGACCCCGTAGGTGCGCTCGATGCCGTGCGTCGCGCACTCACGAATGCGCGCGACGCCGAAGTGCTCGCGCGCTACTAGCCACGCGCTACTGGGCCTGCAACCAAGCGAGCACGGCGAGCACGCGCCGATGATCGCCGTCGGCAGCGTCGAGCGCCAGTTTGGTGAAGATCGCCGAGATGTGTTTCTCAACGGCGCCGACACCGATGAAGAGCGTGCTCGCGATGGCTCCGTTGGTGCGGCCCTGCGCCATGAGTTCGAGCACCTCGCGCTCGCGCACTGTCAACGACTGCAGCGGGTCAACGCGTCGAGCCATGAGCTGCGTAATGACTTCGGGGTCGAGCACGGTTCCGCCCGCGGCAACGCGGTCGAGGGCATCCCGAACCTCATCGAGCGACACGACGCGGTCTTTCAGCAGGTAGCCGACTCCGCCCGTGCCAGCGGCGAGCAGTTCTTGCGCGTAGGCCACCTCGACGTATTGCGAGAGCAGCAGAATCGCGATCGCCGGATGCCGTTGGCGCAGTTCGATCGCCGCGCGCACGCCTTCGTCGCGAAAGGTCGGCGGCATGCGCACATCGAGCACGACCGCGTCGAGCTCGAGCGCGGGCACGGCGGCGAGCAGAGTCTCGGCGTCGCCGAACGCGGCAACGACCTCCACCCCGGCATCGCGCAACACGCGAACCAGCCCTTCGCGGAGCAGCACCGAGTCATCGGCGACCGCAACGCGAAGGGCTGACATGCCCTCCAGACTAGGCACTCGGCTCGCTTGCGGCGACGGATGCTGCGCCCACGCCCGCCATCGGCAGCGTCACGCGCACGGACGTCGGGCCGCCCTCGGGGCTCGAGACCTCGAAGGTGCCTCCCATGCCCGCCGCGCGGTCGCGCAGCCCGGCGAGGCCGTGCCCCGTCTTCTCAACCGCCCCGCCCACACCGTCGTCGGACACCTCGACCACGAGTGCCCCGTCAGCCGTCGTCACGCGCAGCGTGATGCCCGCGGCCTGCGAGTGCTTGGCGGCGTTGGCGATGAGCTCGCTCGCCACGAAGTAGGCGTTGCGGGCGACCTCGTCGGGCAAGTTGGCGGTTGCTCCGAGTTCGGTCTCGAGCGTCACCGGAATACTCGAGCGCGTCGCGAGCGACTCGAGCGCCGCGAAGAGTCCGCGGTCGAGCAGCAGCGGCGGCGCGAAGCCGCGCGACAGGTTGCGCAACTCGTCGAGGGCGTCGTGGGCCTGACGGCGGGCATCCTGAATCAAGCTTGCAGCTTCGTCGGGGTTCGAGGCCAGGCGGCTTTCGGCGGCGGCGAGATCCATCTGCAGGCGAATGAGGCGCTGCTGCGGGCCGTCGTGAATGTCGCGCTCGATGCGACGAAGTGCCGAGCCTTCAGCGGCGACAGCGGCCTGACGCGAGGTGAAGAGGCTCGAGACCTGGGCTTCGAGCTGCTCGTTGGTGAAGCGACCCAAGAACGGGCGAGCGATCGCGGCGTGCAGCCACGTAAGGCCGCGCAACACGTAGGGCAGGGTGACGAGTGCGATGACGCCGAGCACGATCGCCACGACCGCGAGCACGGGGGCCGCGTTGACGAGCCACAGCGGAGCACCGTCAGCACTGTTGTCGGTGATGATGCCGTTCACTCCGCTGACCGCCAGGCGAACCGGCACGATGACGAGAATCGCGATGAGCGTCAGCCACAACGTGAGCACCACAAAGCTCAGCGCCGCGATGATCGGCGCGATGACAGCGCCATGCAGCAGGCTCAGCCAATAGCGACCGTTGGCGAGCGGGCGCAACCAGCGACGCCACCACGCGGCCGTCGGGTCGCTCGGCCAGTGCGGCGCCGCAATGGGTGTCTCGCCCGACCACCGCAGTCGCGCGAGTTCGAACTGGCCGGCGTAGCGGGCGAGCAACAGCGTGAGCGACAGCCCGAAGATGCCCACGAGCACCACGAGCAAGCTCACTGCGGTCGAGACGAGCGAGCTAAGAATGCTCGCCACCGCCACGGCGATGAGGAGCGTCGGAATCAAATAGCCGAGCGCACGCGGCACGCGGCGCCAGAGGGCGCCGTAGCTCCAGCTATCGGCAACGGCGGGCGCCGCCGCGGGGGTGACAGGTGCGGTGGTCATGGGTTTCTCCTGAGGTCAGACTGCCACGCAGCACGGTGCTGCGAGCGTGAACTCAGCCTCGCGGGGTAACGCGCGCCGCGGCATCCGGCCGACCCACGAACCCCAGGGGGGATATCCCCCGGGTTACGCCTCGAGCTGCAGCGTGACGATCGACACCGCGATCGTGACGCTGATGGGTGCCTGCCATTCGGCGAGCACCTTCTCGACCTTCGCGCGATCTTGGTGAAACGCGTTGGGGCCCATGAACACCGCGTCAAGAGCTTGCTCGACCGAAAGCTGCACGCGCTGACGCACCTCGTGCACACTCACGACGTGTGCGTCGGGGATGCTCACCGCCACCTCTTCTGCCTTGCCCGCCGGCACCTTCATGAGCTTGAGCCCGTGGCCAAGCTCGCGCAAGTGATCAGCGTGCGGCACCACGAACACGGCGGTGCCGCGGGGAGCCAGAATGCGCCGCACTTCGGCGGCACTGCCGGGCGCAAAGATGCGCAGGGCAACGTCAACGCTCGCGTCGCGCAGGGGAATTCCGGTCCACACATCGGCGCTCACGCCGGCCAAGCGCTCGTGCGCGCGGGCCGCGATGCGCACCGCTGGCGCCGAGGCGTCGAGCACGACTCCGCGCAGCTCGGGACGAGCATCCAGCACCGCAGCGGCGTACCACCCGGTGCCGCCGCCGAGGTCGGCAAGCCAGCCCCGCGCATCTGTCGGCACGGCCGCAAGCACGGCGTCGCGAATCTCGTCGTGCCAGCCCTCGCCCTGAAAACGCTCGCGCGCTTCGAGCATCTCGATCGTGTCGCCGCTCGCGGGAGCACCCTTGCCCTTGTGGGCGGCACGCAAGCTCAAGTAGCCCTGGCGAGCCTGGTCGAAGTGGTGGCGGTTGGTGCACGAAGCGCCGCCGTCGGCCGGAGCGAGCGGCTCGCCGCAGCTCGGGCACTGCAGAATGTCAAAGGCCGCGTCAAGGGTGCTCACGTGCGCAACCGTACAGGGCGCGGCGGGCCACCCCGCGCTCGGTAGGCTGAGCGAGGCGACTCCCGAGCAGGTTCGGCGGCCAATTCTCTCGGCGCAAAGGTGTTCGCATGGCGCTCGTCTACATCCTCATCAACGCGCTCTTCATTGCCGTGAGCAACGTCATGGGCGGCGTTGCTGCTCGGCGTTTGCCCCTCGCGATCGTCGTGGCCATCGCCGGCCCCACGACCGTTGTCATCGCCCTGGTGCTCGCGCTCGCCATGCCCGGCACGCCCAGCTGGCCGGGCTTCTGGCTCGGCTTCGCCGCGGGCTTGCTCGGCGGCAGCGGGCTTCCGATTGCCTACCGCGCCTTCGCGATCGGGCCCGTGGGCATCGCGGGCGCCGTGCTCGCCGTCGTCGGCACGGGTCTGCTCGTGCTCGTGGGCGTCATCACGGGCGACACCATCACTCCCCTGCGCGGTGCCGGCCTGGCCCTCGGGCTCATCGCCATCCTTCTCGTGACCTACCGACCCCCGGTCGACGGCGTGCGGCCCAGCCTGAAGGGTCCGTTGCTCGCGGCGATCGCGGCCACGCTTTTCACGGGGTTCATCGTCACGATCAACTCGACCCCCTCTGCTGACGGACTCTGGCCCATCGTCGGGGCGCGCTTCGGCGTCACGACCATCGCCATGGTGTTGCTGGGGTGGATGCTCTACCGCCAGGGCGCCCGAACCGTCGGCACCCACTTCCGCACCCGGTACGTGCTCTTTCCGATGGCCACGGGAGCCGCTGACATTCTCGGCAACCTGTTCCTCGTACTCGCGTTGCAGACGGGAGACCTCGTGCTGCTCGCGATTCTCGCGCCCGCCGCTCCCGTCTTCACCGCGATCATCGGCCGCGTTTTTCTCGGCGAACTCATGACGCGGTGGCAAGTGCTCGGGCTCGTCGTGGCCTCAGCCGCGCTCGTGCTCGCCTCGCTCTAGTCGCGCGCGGCGAGTGCCGTCGCGATGAGCTCGATCACGTCGAGCGGCAGCGGCTTCGTGTGCACAAAGTGCACGGAGTCGGTCTTCGCGCGGTACGACCCGACCGCGGCCTCGTATTGCTCATTACCCCGGTAGATCGGGTAGAGCGCGAGGTGCTGCTTCCAGTGCGCGTAGTGCAGGCCGTGGCGGGCGTCGACCATGACGGCGGGCATCCCGTAGCGAAACGCCTCGGTGCCGTTCGGGATGCACCGCAGCAACACCTCGCGCACCGCCGTCAGGCGATCGCGCGTTGCCTCGGGCGCAGCCGCGATGTAGTCGTCGATCTCGCTCACACGCGGGCCGCCGCAACGCGAGCGAGGGCGAGGCGGTCGGCGGCGTCGAGGGGCGTGATGCCCTCGAGGGCCGCGAGGGCCAGCACGTCGGCAAGCGTGTGCCCAATGGCGCGCAGCCGCTCGTCGACAGTCTCGGGGCTCTCGCCGCGTTCGGTCAAAGCGAGGTGAATGACTCCCCCGGCGTTGACGACAAAGTCGGGGGCATACAGGATGCCCCGCGCGGCGAGCGCGTCAGCCCCACTGCGCTCGGCGAGCAGGTTGTTCGCCGGCCCGCAGACCGCGCGCACGGGCAGTTGCTCGATCACGGGTGCGGTCAGGATTCCGCCGAGGCCTGCCGGCACGAAAACATCCGCGGGCGTCGACACCGCATCGGCGGCGTCGATCCAGGTCGCGCCGAGCTGGTCGGCGATCGCGAGGGCGCTCGGGTTGATGTCGGTCACGGTGAGCACTGCCCCCGCATCCGCGAGGCGCCGCGCGAGTCGCGAACCCACTTGCCCAAGGCCCGAGATGACGAAGCTGCGACCCTCAACGGAAGTCGAGCCAAAGACCGCGAGCAGCACCTGCTCGATCGACGCGAAAACGCCGAGCGCCGTGCCGGCGGCCGGTTCACCCGCGCCGCCATCGGCGGCGGGCAGGCCGACGACGTGCTGGGTCCGCTCGCGCACGACGAGCATGTCGTGCTCGGTCACTCCCACGTCTTCGGTCGTGATGTACGCGCCGCCGAACGACTCGACGAGGTCACCGAGGTCGAGCAGGGCATCCCGACGCTCGGCGGCGTCGAGAACGCGACCGGGTGGAAGCGCGATGACGGCCTTGCCGCCCCCCGCCCCAATGTCGGCGAGCGCGTTCTTCATCGTCATGGCCTGG
>JBJOPU010000119.1:0-5289 GCA_046050505.1 Actinomycetota bacterium | reverse complement strand
GTGCCTGGAGTGGTTCGACGAGCAGAGCGCGGAGTATCGCGAGTCTGTGCTTCCCTCGAGCATCACCGCGCGCGTATCGGTCGAGGCTGGCCTGGCTCTGAGCTGGCACAAGTACGTCGGCGACCGCGGACGCACCGTGTCGATCGAGCACTTCGGTGCATCAGCTGACTACCAGACGCTCTTCCGCGAGTTCGGCATCACCCCCGAGGCCGTTGCGGCTGCGGCGCGCGACAGCATCGCCGCCCACTAACTCGGTCGCTTCCGGCCGCCCTATTTGTCACTACCTCTCACGATTGAAGGCACCATGACTTCCACCCCGACCGCACAGCTCAGCGACCTTGGCGTCAGCATTTGGCTTGACGACCTCTCGCGCGACCGCATCACCTCCGGCGGTCTCGCCGCGCTCATCACCGACCGCAACGTCGTTGGCGTGACCACGAACCCGACGATCTTCGCCGCGGCCCTTGCGACGGGCACGACGTATGACGCCCAGATTCGCGAACTCGCCGCGGCCGGAACCGACGTGACCCAGGCAGTCTTCGACATCACGACCGATGACGTCGCTGCCGCCAGCGACATCTTCGCGACCGTTGCCGCATCGACCAACGGTCGCGACGGCCGCGTCTCGATTGAGGTCGAGCCGGGCCTCGCTCACGATGCCGCGGGCACGATTGCTCAGGCTCAGCAATTGTGGAAGAAGGTCGGTCGACCGAACGCCATGATCAAGATTCCGGCGACGATCGAGGGACTCGAGGCGATCACCGAGACCATCGCCGCGGGCATCAGCGTCAATGTGACGTTGATCTTCAGCCTCGACCGTCACCGCGCCGTCATCGACGCGTACCTCGCGGGCCTCGAGAAGGCGCACGCCGCGGGCATTGATCTGTCGACCATCCACTCCGTCGCGTCGTTCTTCGTCTCGCGGGTTGACACCGAGATCGACAAGCGACTTGTCGAGATCGGCACGCCCGAGGCTCTCGCACTCAAGAGCAAGGCAGGCATCGCCAACGCCCGCCTCGCCTTCGAGGTGTTCGAGCATGCGTTCGCAACCGACCGTGCCGCCGCCCTGCTTGCTGCGGGTGCAAACGTGCAGCGTCCGCTCTGGGCCTCCACGGGCGTCAAAGACCCGAGCCTTCCCGACACGCTCTAT
Source organism: Actinomycetota bacterium (assembly GCA_046050505.1). Classification (GTDB taxonomy): domain Bacteria; phylum Actinomycetota; class Actinomycetes; order Actinomycetales; family Microbacteriaceae; genus Microcella. The sequence goes on along the minus strand of JBJOPU010000119.1, from coordinate 4,139 downwards.
GTGACCGAGCTGGCCGTGGCGCAGACCGTCAACACGATGCCCGAGAAGACGTTGCAGGCGACGTTCGATCACGGCGTCATCACGGGCGACCTCGTCTCGGGCAGCTACGACTCGGCGCGCGGAGTGCTCGCCTCGCTTGCCGAGCTCGGTATTTCGTACGACGACGTCACGGCGCTCCTCGAAAAGGAGGGCGTCGAGAAGTTCATCGTGAGCTGGAACGAACTGCTCGACACCGTGAGCGCCGCACTCGAGGCCGCTCGATGACCGTCACGGTCGCGGCACGCGGCGACGCGCAAACCGCCATCGACACGCACGTGCCCGTGCTTGTTGAGCAGCTCGTGGCGAGCCGCATCACGGCGGGCGATAGCACGTTGTGGGGCCCCGCCGCCGAAGCCGAAGCGAGCATCCGTCTCGGCTGGACTCAGGCTGTCGCTGTCTCGCGCCCCCTCGTTGCGGAGATCGTCGCGCTGCGCGAGCAACTGACCGAGCGCGGCATCTCGCGCATCGTGCTGTGTGGCATGGGCGGCTCGTCGTTGGCTCCCGAGGTCATCACGCAGACCGCGGGGGTTCCGCTGGTTGTTCTCGACTCCACCGACCCCTCGCAGGTCTCCGCCGCGCTCGGTGAGCACCTCGGCCACACGGCCGTCGTCGTCTCGTCGAAGTCGGGCTCCACGGTCGAGACCGACAGCCAGAAGCGCAGCTTCGAGGCGGCATTCCGTGCCGCGGGAATCGACCCGGCCGAGCGCATCATCATTGTCACTGACCCGGGCTCACCGCTTGAGCAGGCATCGGTCGCCGCGGGTTACCGCGTCTTTAACGCCGACCCGACGGTTGGCGGGCGCTACTCGGCTTTGACCGCGTTCGGCCTCGTTCCCTCCGGACTCGCCGGCGTCGATCTGGATGCCCTCCTCGACGAGGCCGAGGCCGCAAGCCTGCCCCTCGCCGTCGACAGCGCCTCGAACCCGGGCCTGCAGTTGGGCGCCGCGATCGCCGGCACGTCGCCCTTGCGCGACAAGCTCGTGATCGTCGCTGATGGCACCCACATCGTGGGCCTGGGCGATTGGATTGAGCAGCTCATCGCTGAATCGACCGGCAAAGACGGCCTCGGAATTTTGCCTGTCGTGGTGGGCGTCGATGCGCCCGAGCTGACGAGTGGCGCCGACGACGTGCAAGTTGTTCGACTCGTTGCCGACGCTCGCGCGACGCGCGAGGTCGCCGACGGTGAAATCGAGCTGTCGGGCACGCTCGGCGCACAGCTGTTGACCTGGCAGTACGCCACGGCAGTAGCGGGTGTGCTGCTCGGCATTAATCCCTTCGACCAGCCCGATGTCGAGTCGGCCAAGGTGGCCGCGCGCGGGTTGCTCGACGCGCGCCCCGAGCCTGTGCCGGCGTCGTTCGTTGACGGCGGTGTTGAGGTGGTGGGCCCGGCCGCCGTGTTGGGATCAGCATCCACGGTCGCCGACGCCGTTCGCGCCCTCGAAGCGACGCTGTCGCCCACGGGGTATGTGGCGGTGCAGGCGTACCTCAATCGCCTCGCCCATCCTGAGCTTGAAGCGGTGCGACACCTCATCGCGTCGCGTACCGGCCGCCCGGTCACCTTCGGGTGGGGCCCCCGCTTCTTGCACTCGACCGGTCAGTATCACAAGGGCGGCCCCACGATCGGTGCGTTCTTGCAGATCACGGGTCTTCTCGGTGATGATCTCGAGATTCCCGAGCGGCCGTTCACCTATGCCCAGCTCATCTCGGCGCAAGCGGCCGGGGACGCAGTCGTTCTTGCTGAGCACGGCGCCCCCGTGGTGACTCTGCGGGTCAGCGACGCCGAGGGCATCGCAGCGATCATCGCTGCGCTCTCCTAATCAGCACTGCCACCACGAGGAGAACTATGGCCCCCGCCGCCATCGAGCGCGACAACAACCCGCTGCGCTCCCCCGACGATCGACGGCTCAATCGCATCGCAGGCCCGAGCGGGCTCATTATCTTTGGCGTGACGGGTGACCTCTCACGCAAGAAGCTCATGCCCGCCGTGTACGACCTCGCTAACCGCGGGCTCTTGCCGCCCGGCTTTGCCCTCATCGGCTTCGCCCGTCGCGACTGGGAGACGCAAGACTTCGAGCAGGTCGTCCACGACGCCGTGAAGCAGTACGCGCGCACGCCGTTCAACGAAGACGTGTGGCGCCAACTGGCCTCGGGCATCCGCTTTGTCTCCGGTGACTTCGATGACGACGACGCGTTTGAACGCCTGACAACCACGCTCGCCGAACTCGATCGCGAGCGGGGAACGATGGGCAACCACGCGTTCTACCTCTCGATTCCGCCGAAGTCGTTTCCGCTCGTCACCGAGCAGTTGCGGCGAAGTGGGCTCGCCGAAGCGAAACCGGGCGAGTGGCGTCGCGTGGTCATCGAGAAGCCCTTCGGTAGTGACCTCACGACAGCGCGCGAGCTCAATGATGTCGTCGAGTCAGTGTTTCCGCCCGACTCGGTGTTTCGCATTGATCACTACCTCGGCAAAGAGACCGTGCAGAACATCCTCGCGCTGCGCTTCGCGAACATGATGTACGAGCCGATCTGGAACGCCAACTACGTTGACCACATTCAGATCACGATGGCTGAAGACATTGGCGTCGGGGGGCGCGCAGGATACTACGACGGCATCGGTGCCGCTCGCGACGTCATCCAGAACCACCTCCTGCAGTTGCTGGCCCTGACCGCCATGGAAGAACCCGTGTCGTTCGACGCCGCCGACTTGCGCGCCGAGAAAGAGAAAGTGCTCTCGGCGGTTCGATTGCCGAAGGACCTTGCAACAGGCACTGCCCGCGGTCAATACGCGAGCGGCTGGCAGGGCGGCGAGTGGGTGACGGGCTTTCTCGACGAAGAAGGCATGAATCCACAGTCAGTCACCGAGACGTATGCCGCGATGCGGCTCGACATCAACACCCGACGCTGGGCAGGTGTGCCGTTCTACTTGCGCGCCGGCAAGCGCCTCGGTCGGCGCGTGACCGAAATTGCCGTCGTGTTCAAACGCGCCCCGCAGTACCTGTTCGCCGAAGAGCAAACCTCGGCCCTCGGTCAGAATGCACTCGTGATCCGCGTGCAACCCGACGAGGGAGTGACGATCCGGTTCGGTTCGAAGGTCCCGGGTGCAGGCATGCAAGTTCGCGACGTGACGATGGACTTTGGCTACGGCCACGCCTTCACCGAAGCGAGCCCTGAAGCGTATGAGCGCCTGATTCTTGACGTCTTGCTCGGCGACCCGCCACTCTTTCCTCGGCATGAAGAAGTTGAGCTCAGCTGGAAGATTCTCGACCCGATCGAAGAGTTCTGGGCTACCCAAGGACAACCAGAGCAGTACGCGCCGGGCACCTGGGGCCCGCAATCAGCCGACGACTTGCTCGCGCGTGACGGCCGCGTCTGGAGGCGCCCATGATCATCGACTTGCCCGACACTACGGCCAGCCAGGTGTCGAAGACTCTCGTTCGTATCCGGGACGAAGCGGGGGCCGTCGCCCTGGGCCGAGTACTGACCCTCATCATCACGAGCGTGATCGGTGAAGAAGAAGACGTCATCGCAGCCGCAAACGAGGCCTCCCGCGAACACCCCATGCGCATCATCGTTGTCTCGACGAATGAGTCGGCAGCCTCGGCCCGACTCGACGCCGAGATTCGCGTTGGCGGGGACGCGGGAGCGAGCGAGGTGATCGTTCTGCGGGCTCACGGTGAGACGGCCACTGATCTTCGTGGGCTGGTTACGGGTCTGCTACTTCCCGATGCCCCTGTGGTGTCGTGGTGGCCGGGAGAGTGCCCGGATGCTGTGTGGACAACTCCGCTCGGCCGGCTGGCCCAACGTCGCATCACTGATTCGGCGGCCACTGTTGACCCGCAAGGAACCCTCGCTCGCATTGCTGCCGGCTACCGTCCGGGTGACACCGACTTTGCATGGACCCGGCTGACCCTGTGGCGCGCTCAGCTCGCCGCAGCTCTCGACCAACCGCCTTACGAGCCGATTACCCGCGTGATCGTCTCGGGGGCCCCCGACAGCCCCTCAACCGCATTGCTAGCCGCGTGGCTGGGCGTGAGGCTTCAGGTTGAGGTCACGATCGATGTGGCCGAGAGCAACCCTTCGACGGGCATCCACAAGGTTGT
>JBJOPU010000118.1:0-5321 GCA_046050505.1 Actinomycetota bacterium | reverse complement strand
CGACGGCGATGACTTCTGGCGTGACGTTGTCGCCGCGCTCCCCCGCACGGGCGACTGGTTTCCGCGGGTTGAGCTGCGGCACCGTGCCGACGGCACGCAACTCGGGCTGCGCCTGCGGCCCACTCCTCCCCCGAGCACCGAGGTCGTCGTCGCGACGGCACCGCATGACCCGCGCACCCAACCGCTCATCAAGGGGCCAGACCTCGACCGCCTGCAGGCACTGCGCGTGGCCGTGCAGCCCAGCGGAGCAGGCGAGGCGATCATCGTGGATGCTCACGGCACCCTCATCGAAGGCGCCTACAGCGGCCTGCTCTGGTGGAAGGGCGAGACGCTCGTGCGTCCGCGCGACGCGGTGCCGCGCATCCCGAGCGTGACGGTGCGGCTCGTGCTCGAGGCCGCGCGCGCCGACGGCGTTGAGCTCGCCGAGGCCGATGCGGTGCCCGCCGAGCTCGAGGGTTGCGAGCTCTGGGTGCTGAGCGCCCTGCACGGATTGCGCACGGCCACGCACTGGATTGACGGACCCGCCCTCACGGTATCGCAGCAGGCTGATCGCGGCCGACGGTGGCTCGAGTCCGCGATGCAAGAGTTCGATGCCGCATCCCCCGCATTGGGGGGGCAACGAATCCTTCGGAAGCGAGGGCCCCTCCGCATAGACTGAGCGGGCCAGATTGGGGTCTGGTAACAGAGGGGGATCTGACGTGTCTGACGAAGACTACGGGCGAGTGCCTGCGGGATGGTATCCCGACCCGCTTGGCCTGCCGCAGTTGCGCTGGTGGGATAACCACGCGTGGACCGAACACGTCTCTGATGCACGCCAGCCCATGATGGCCTCACAAACTGCCGCGTCGACGATGTTTGCCGACGACGAATTGCCCTCGCGCGACGAGCAGCCCCCGACCAAGACACACGTCGTCGACGCATATCCGCTCGACGACGCCGTCACGGCCGGGCTTCTTCAGTTGCCGCCCCCTAGTGACGACGACCTTCTGTCAACGAACGCACCATCGACTGCCGCCGCGGACACCGCCGCAGAGGCAGCCGCAACAACGGCATCGGCTTCAACGGCGAGCGCTGCCGATGCGTTTGCCGCCGCGGCATTCGCCGATTTGCACCCTCAGTCGGCCGGTACCGCGTCGGGCCAGCCCAGCATGCCGTGGCTTCCCGTGCAGAACGACGTTCAGTCGGCGGGCGTGGGCTCGGCACCACATGGCTACGCAACATCGCCAGCGTATTCCTCCGCTCCGGGCTATGGCTCGGCGCCGGGCGGACCGTCGTCGGTTCCGAGCTGGGGCGAAGCGCCGGTGTCGGCGAGCGAGCCCAGCCGTCGCGGAGTTCACCAGTCCGTCGGCACAACAGCCCTGCACTTGCAGACCGTCGAGGTGTGGGCGATCGTGCTCATGCCGATGCTGCAGCTTCTGTTGAGCCTGCTCGTGGTCGCCGCCTTCGCGACCGGACCGAGCGTTGCGTTTATGGCGGCCATCTGGCTCGGCCCTGTTCCCGTCATCGTTGCTCTCGCGCTGTTCGACTCGCGCACGCTGAAGCGTCGCGGTGTTGATCGCCCGGCATCCGGCTGGTGGGCAATTGTGAGCGCTCCCGTCTACCTCATGGCCCGCGCCGTACGCCTCGGTCGCATTTCGGGCACCGCCTTTGCACCGCTGGGTGTCGCTCTCTTGCTCGGTGGCCTCATCGGGGCCTCGGTGCTTGCCGTGCCCGGACTCCTAATTTCGGCGTTCCCCGCCGTTTTCGCCAGCGAAGCGTCGAACAGCATCGAGCTGACGGCACGCAGCATCGGGGGCGCGATGATGGTCGACTGCCCGCCGACGCCGCCGCTTTTCATCGGCCAGCAGTTGCGGTGCCCGGCGACGGACTCAAACGGTAACCCGGTAGTTATCACGGTGAGCCTGCAGCGATCGAATGGCTGGATCGCCTGGCAAGTCGACGACTGGGGTGTATTCAGTCTGACGCGATAGCCGCGCTCTCTTCACGTCACATGTCCACCGCTCCAGGGAGAACGAGATGAGCAGATCGACCGCCGTCCACGTTCCCGCTGGGTGGTATGCCGACCCTGTCGAGGTCGCCGCCTCGGGAGTGGCGACACAGCGGCGGTGGTGGAATGGATCGCAGTGGACGAACCATGTCGCGTCTCTCGAGAATCCCGTCAGCCCTGCCGTTTCGCACGAGACGCTCGCTGCCGTGACCGCCGCCACCGCCGCCACCGTGGGCTCATCGGGTCGCCCATCGAGCGCCGCCATCGCCTCGTTGGCCACGGTCGGGCTCGCGCCGGCCACCGTGTCGCCCAGCGATTCAGCCCGCGCGGCCGAGTCCATGCCCCTCCACACGCTTGACCCCCAATCGGGCAAAGCCGTTCGCTCGTCACGACCGGGCACCTACCCGGCATCGAGCGCGCTCGCTCCCCACAGCACGACGTCGTACGAACCTTTCGGCATTCGCAATAGCCTGACGGCCACTGCCCACCGCACGGCGCGTGCCTCGCGCAACCCCCTGAACTTACGGGTCAACACCGTGTCGATTTGGCTCATGGCGACGATGCCGATCACGCAAGCCCTGCTGGTGCTCTGGGCGTTCTCGGCTTCCGTCAGCGAAAACTCAACCCTGACACAGGTACTCGCCATCGCCGTGCCATACCTGCTGACGGCTGCCCTCGCCAGTCAAGACACGCGCCTCATGAGAGCTGCTGGCCACGCACAAACGGCGCCCTGGTTCACGGGTCTCATCGCGCCCCCGGTTTACCTCGCACTACGCGGCGTGCGAGTCGCTCACAGCACCGGCGTTCCTCCGTGGCCGCTCGTCATCTGGATCGCCGCGCAGCTCACAGTGGTCGGGGTGTGGATCGCGCTCGACCCCTCTGGCGTGCAGTCCCTCATGGGCGGCCTGCAATAGTCGAGGTGTCGCTTGCTCAGGGTGATGTCAACTCGCGGCCGTAGGCTCGAACGGTGGACGAAACACGCAATCGCCGAGGCGCCAGCCTCGAGGTGCTGCGGGCTGAAGCACACGATGAACTGCAGACCATCATCCACGCTCGCGCGCGCGGAGGTGAAGACCCGTGGGACTTCATTCCCGATTTGCCCACCGTTGATGAACTCGTCGTGTGGATGCTGCGAGCCGATCGCATTCGTGATGACGACAGTCGACTGCCCACCCCCACCCGCGACTATCGACTGATGCGGCAGATTGCGCTCGACCACCCCGAGCTCACCTCCACGGTCTGGACAATGCTCGGACGGCTGCCGCTCTAGCCCGCGCCGACGGCAATAACTGAGTATTTATGGCCCCATAAGAGGGGTGGATATACCACTGCCCCAAAAGTTGTGTTGGTCTTAACCTTTAGGTGGCGGAGACGGACCCTGTTAGCCAACGGAAACGGTGCGTTCCCCGGGCGTTGCGCTGGTGAGGATATTCAATGTCACACTCTCATCGACCTGAAGCAGGCTGGTACGACGATCCCCATGCGGCATTGCGCCTGCGCTGGTGGGACGGGTCTCGATGGACTCGGCACACACGACCCAAAATGCTCTTCGAGCACTCACCGACACTGACGCCTTTTGACCTTGAGCACCGACCGGAGACGGACGATAGCGCGACTCACTCCTCCATCGCGCTTAAGGTCGCGACCCCGCGAACACTCGATTACGTGCCTGAGCGGGGCACGACACCGGCAGCTTGGGCTCTCGCCGCCACGCCGTTTGTCACCGCAATGTCCCAAGCCGCGGCAGTAGTTCTTTCCGATGCTGGCGATTCGGTCGCTTTGTGGGCCCTCGGGGCTTCCGTGTTTCCGATTCTGTGGATCGTGGTCTGGGTGCGACGCGATCGAATGTTTTTGCACGATTGGGGCCACCTGCGACGTGCCCACTGGGCGTGGGCGTTCTTGGGCGACGTGGGATATCTCACCGCTCGCACCATTGTTGTACGCCAGCAAACGAATGGGCGAGGGTGGTGGCCATTGCTCAGTAATCTGCTGGCAACGGCAGTTTTGGTGAACATCGGGCTCTTCACCCCAGTGTTCGAGGTGCTGCGCGGCGTGCTGATGTAGCGACGCGTCACAACCGACGAAGGCCGAGCACGCTGACCACGGCGAATCCGGCCTCGACGCTGGCCGCCAGATCGACGGTGGCGTCGATGCCCCAGTCGTGGTCTCCGGCCGGGTCGTCGATGACTTGGCGCACGTGCCAGGTGCCAGGAGCATCCGTCGACCCGCCATCCACAGGCGCTGTGTCGATCTGGACGAGGGATGCGCTGCGCGCGTTGCCGCCCGTGAGCACCTCATCGTGGTCGTCGTAGTAGGCGTCGAGCGCCTCGGGCCACCCAGCGTCGGGGTCGAGCGCCTCGAGGTCGTCGTCACGCTGCAGGGCCATGAGCTGCACGCGGCGAAACAGCTCATTGCGCACGAGCACGAGGAATGCCCGTCGATTGGTGGTGACATCCGGCGGCCGAGGAGGCAGCACGGCCTCGTCGCTCGGTGCGGCCGCGGGATTGCTCAGCTGCTCCCACTCGTCTTGCAGGCTCGAGTCGACTTGGCGCACGAGCTCGCGCAACCACTCGATGATGTCGCGCAGCTCATCGGTCTTCGCCTCGTCGGGCACCGTCTGGCGAATCGCGCGGTCGGCGTCGCTGAGGTAGCGCAGCAACAGACCCTCGCTGCGCGTGAGCTTGTAGTGGCTGACGTACTCGGTGAAGGTCATGGCCTTCTCGAACAGGTCGCGCACAACGCTCTTGGGGCGCAGCTCGACGTCGCGAATCCACGGCTGGGTGCTCGCGAAAGTCTCGAACATGGCCGTGAGTAGCTCGTCGAGCGGCTTCGGATACTCGACCTCGTCGAGGGCCTCCATGCGCTCGTCGTAGTCGAGCCCTTCAGCCTTCATGGCCCCGATCGCCTCGCCACGCGCGGCGAACTGCTGCTGCGCGAGCACGGGCCGCGGGTTGTCGAGCGTTGACTCGATGACACTGATGACGTCGAGCGGGTAGTCGGCGCCGGTGTGGTCGAGCACGCCGATGACAGCGAGCGCAAAGGGGCTCAGCGGCTGGTTGAGCGCGAAGTTGGGCTGCAGGTCGACCGTCAGAGTGATGGTGGCCGGCTCAACAGCGCGATCGATGACGACGACGCCCGCGCGCACGAGGGTCTTCGCGATGCCGAGCGCCCGCCGCACAAGCTCGCGCTGCCGGTGCGGCGGCTCATGGTTCTCGGTCAACAGGGCGCGGGCGTTGGCGAACACGTCTCCCCCGCGGGCGATGAGGTTGATGAGCATGGCCGCCGACACCTGCATGCGGCTCTCGAGCGGCTCGGGCATCCCGCCCACCAGCCG
>JBJOPU010000117.1:0-5323 GCA_046050505.1 Actinomycetota bacterium | reverse complement strand
CCGAGAGCGACGTCAACCTTGCGACGATCGACAACGCCATCATCGTGGGCTTCAACGTGCGCCCCGACACCAAGGCGCGCGAGCGCGCTCAGCGTGAAGGCGTCGACATCCGCTTCTACTCGGTCATCTACTCCGCACTGGAAGAGATCGAGAACGCGCTCAAGGGCATGCTCAAGCCCGAGTTCGAAGAGGTGCAGTCGGGTGTCGCCGAGATTCGCGAGATCTTCCGCTCGTCGAAGTTCGGCAACATCGCCGGTGTCATCGTGCGCAGCGGCACGATCACGCGCAACGCCAAGGCGCGGGTCATCCGCGACGGCGTGGTGGTCGGGGACAACCTCGCCATCGAGTCGCTGCGTCGCTTCAAGGATGACGTGACCGAGGTGCGCACCGACTTCGAGTGCGGTATCGGCCTCGGCAAGTTCAACGACATCCAGATCGGCGACGAGATCGAGACGATTGAGATGAAGGAAAAGGTTCGCGCGTAGCGTGTTAACCCGGCGGCCCGCTGTTCCTCACGGAGCAGCGGGCCGCATCCACTAGCACCAGTGAGGAGCAGCACATGGCAGGCAACCCTCGCGCCCGCAAGGTCGCCGACCGCATCAAAGAGGTCGTCGCGCAGCGGCTCGACAAGGGCTTGCGCGACCCCCGCTTGGGCTTTGTGACGATTACCGACGTGCAGGTGACGGGTGACCTCCAGCACGCCTCGATCTTCTACACGGTGCTCGGCACCGAGCAAGAGCGCGACGACAGCGCTGCGGCACTGGCCGCCGCCACCGGCATGCTGCGCATGGAGGTGGGTCGCAACCTCAACACGCGCCTCACCCCGACGATCGAGTTCATTCTCGATGGCATTCCCGAGAATGCGGCCTCGATCGAGGCCCTGTTGCGCGAGGCTCGCGAACGGGATGCAGCGACCGAGACTCTTGCCGCGTCAGCCGAGTACGCCGGCGACCCTGACCCCTACGTCAAGCCGCGCGACGTGGACGCCGAGCTCGACGAGCTCGATGCCGACGACGATGAGCACGATGAGGACGATGACGAGGACGGCGACGATCTCGACGGCGACACCGCAGCCCGCTAAGGGAGCGTGGGGCTGCGCTTAGTGGCCCAGGTCGATCGCGCCGGGGGAGACAATCGCGATGGCCGAGAAGACCAGACCCGGCACGATGATGAGCACCGAGAACAGGCTAAAGAGAGCCACGGTGAACTTCTCAGTGCGGGTCATGTCGTCCTCCGGAGTATGGGTGAAGTGTGCGCTCATAGTACCGAGCCAGGCAGGGTGAATCCCGAATCGGGAGAGCCGATCGCGAGGCCGTCGGCGAGCAGGCCGGCTAGGGCGCGCTCGCGCTGCACAGCATCCGGCCACAGGTTCTCGATGACCTCGGCCGGCACGGGAGTGTCGCTGTGTCGCAGCTCGCGCATGATGAGCCCACGCACCTGACGATCGCTTCCTTCGAAGCGCGCTTGGCGCGGTGCCGTGGGGCCTTCGTACTCGGGGTAGCCGGCCGTGCGCCACGCGCACAAGTCAGCGATCGGGCAGGCCTCGCACTGCGGGGTGCGGGCGACGCACACGGTCTGGCCGAGTTCCATCGCACCGGCGTTGAACAGCCGCGCGTCGGCAGGGTCGCTTGGCAGAAGCTCCTGCATGAGCGCGAGGTCGACCCGCGTGCGCGCGGGCCCCGCTTCGCCCTGACCGAGAACCGCGCGGGCCAGCACCCGGCGCGTGTTGACGTCGACGACGGGCACGGGCTTGCCATAGGCGAACGCGGCGACGGCGCGAGCGGTGTAGTCGCCGATTCCGGGGAGGGCGAGCAGGGCATCCACGTCGTCGGGCACGACGCCGCCGTGGTTCTCGCTGATCGCGACGGCGGCGGCGTGCAGGGCCAGAGCGCGGCGCGGGTAGCCAAGGCGGTCCCACGCGCGCACCGCTTCGGCGGGGGAGTCGGCGGCAAGGGCGTCGGGGGTCGGCCAGCGAGCGAGCCACTGCTCGAGCCGCGGAATCACGCGAGCGACCGGCGTCTGCTGGAGCATGATCTCGCTCACAAGCGTGCCCCAGGCACTGAACCCGGGGCGTCGCCAGGGCAGATCGCGGGCGTTTGCGGCAAACCACGCGATCACCTGTGGGGGGATGCTCGCTCGCCGTTCGCCGTCTGCCGCGTTCACCCCTTTACGCTACGACCCGCGGGGCAACTCTCAGCACGCGCCTCTAGCGTTGCGCCATGAAGATGCTCGTCACGGGAGCCACGGGATACATCGGTGGACGGTTGGTTCCGCGCCTGCTCGAGGCAGGCCATGAGGTGCGCGTCTTCGTGCGCGACCCCGTTCGGCTGCGCGACGTGCCGTGGGCGAGCGAGGTCGAGGTGGCGACCGGCGATCTCGCGAACGCCGCCGACGTCGCCCGCGCCTTGGTGGGCGTTGAGGTGCTCTACTACCTCGTGCACTCGATGAGCAGTGCAGGTGACTTTGAGCGCACCGAGCGGCACGTGGCATCCACTGTCGCCACGGCGGCCGCGGCCGCGAAGGTTGCCCGAATTGTCTACCTCGGCGGGTTGCACCCTGAAGGCAAGCTCTCGCCGCACCTGCGCAGCCGCAAAGAGGTGGGCGACATTCTTATGGCGAGCGGTGTGCCCACGGCGGCGCTGCAGGCCGGGGTCGTGATTGGCTCGGGCTCGGCGAGCTTCGAAATGATTCGGCACTTGACCGAAGTGCTGCCCTATATGCCAGCCCCGAAATGGGTGCGCAATTTCATTCAGCCCATCGCGGTTCGGGATGTTCTGCACTACCTCGTCGGCGCGGCAAGCTTGCCGACCGAGGTGAACCGCACGTTCGATATCGGAGGCCCGAGCGTGCTGCGCTACGGCCAAATGATGAACGGCTATGCCGTGGAGGCCGGGCTCAAGCAGCGCCCCATCGCGAGCCTGCCCGTGCTCACTCCCTACCTGGCGAGCCAGTGGGTCAATCTCGTCACGCCGATTCCGCGTGCTCTCGCCGTGCCCATCATTTCGAGCTTGCAGTACGACGCGGTCTGCAGCGAGCATGATATTGACGACTACATCGCGCCGCCCGCTGCCGGGCTCACGGGCTACCGGCGGGCCGTGCGCTACGCGCTCGCCAAGATGCGCGAGGGCGAGGTAGAGACCACCTGGCAGAACGCCACGGTGCGCGGTGCCCCGAGTGACCTGCTGCCGAGCGACCCCGACTGGAGCGGTCACACCGTCTATACCGACCGTCAAGAGGCTGATTCGGCAGCGCCTCCCGACGCCCTCTGGCGCGTGGTTGAGGGCATCGGTGGCGACAACGGTTGGTACTCGCTGCCCGTGGCGTGGGCGGCACGGGGCTGGCTCGACAAGCTCGTCGGCGGGGTGGGCCTGCGCCGCGGTCGTCGCGACCCTGATCGCCTCGCGCCCGGAGAGGCGGTCGACTTCTGGCGGGTTGAGACCCTCGAGCGCGGGCGGTTCTTGCGGCTGCGCGCCGAGATGAAGGTGCCGGGGCGCGCGTGGCTCGAGTTCACGGTCGAGCCGCGACCCGGGGGTGGCTCGCGCCTCATTCAACGGGCCGTCTTCTTTCCGACCGGTCTCGGCGGGCGACTGTATTGGGCAGCCGTCTTTCCCTTCCACGGCATCATCTTCAGCGGAATGGCGTCGACGATCGCGAAGACGGCGGCGACGCGCCTACAGGTCACGAAACGGTAACGGACTGCGCTAACATGGCGGCACCGCAATGACGCGGTACCCGTTTTGTGGAGGCCTTGCCGATGCAACGACCGAGTGACATCTCGCGCCGAGCCTCGGCGCGCCAGTACTCATTCCGTCGCACGGCCGCCTCCTTCACGGCCACTCTCGCTCTTGTCGCCGTTCTCGCGATCGACCACACGGCTGCCACCGTCTATGCCGCGCAGCCCCTCGGGTCGATCGTGCTCAACGACGGTGTGCCTCTCACGATCGCGCATCGCGGGGCCCCGGCGGAGGCCCCCGAGAACACCATCCCGGCCTTCGAAGCCGCGCTCGCGAGCGGTGCCGACGTGCTCGAGTTTGACCTGCACATGACGGCTGATGAGCAGGTGGTGGTCTTTCACGACGAGCTGCTCGACCGCACAACGAACGGCACGGGCCCACTTGCCGACCGCACACTCGCCGAACTTCGGGTGCTCGATGCGGGCAGCTGGTACGGCAGCGCCTGGGCCGGCACGCGCATCCCGACGTTCGATGAGGTTTTGCCCCTCTTGCAAGGCTCTGACGCGCGCGCGCTCATCGAGCTCAAGGGCGTGTGGACGGTGGATGCGATGCGCCCGATCATCGCCGGCATCTACCGGCACGGGGTGCAAGACCGCGTGGTGCTCGCCAGCTTCGAGTTGCCGACGCTGCTCGACCTCTGGCGAGAGGCACCATCGCTGCCGCGCGCGGTGATCGTGCGACGGTTGCCCGACGACCCGGTGGACTTCGCGGCTTCGGTCGGAGCCACCACGATCGTGACGAGCTTGCGCTCGTTCCGTGTCGAGCCGGAGGCGGCCGAGATGTTGCAAGAGGCGGGGCTGACGGTCATCGTCTACACGCTCAATCGCGCCGACCTGTGGCAGCAAGCGCTCGACCTCGGGGTCGACGGTGTCGTGACCGACGCGCCGCGTCGACTGGTGACGGTGCATTCGGAGGCCGCGCAATATTCGTCGCGCTGAGACCGTCAGCGACGGCGCAGCAGCGCCTCGTAGCTGCGCACGCCCTCGAGAAACGCGCTCACTCTGATGCGCTCGTTCTTGGCATGCAAGCACGCGCGTTCGTCGGCGCTGAGCCGAAACGGCGTGAAGCGATAGACGTGGTCGCTGATGCCGGTCATGAAGCGTGAGTCGCTCGCTTGCATCATGACGTACGGGCTCACGAGAAGATTCGGGTGCACTTCGTGGATGCTCGCCACGATGTCGTCCCATGCCTCGCCCTCGGCGGGCGACACGGGCGAGGGTTCGCTCGGCTGCAGCACGTCGATCTCGACGAGCTCGTCGGCGATCGCCTTTCGCACCTCGTCGACGGCCTCGTCCACGCTCGACCATGGTGCGATGCGCAGATTCACCGTTGCTTCGGCGAGCTCGGGTAACGCGTTGGCCGCGTGGCCCGCGCGCAGTTCGGTCACCGCACGAGTGGTTCGCAGCAATGCCGTGATCTCGGAGCCACGACGCAAGAGCGCGCGCAGGATGAGCGGGGCAGTCAGGTCGACGCGCGTGAAGAGCGCGCGGAGCGGCTGCCGCGAGCGCGCACCCAGCGTGCGGATCATGCGTCGCATCGTGGGGTCGAGGCGCGCCCGTGCGGGGGCAGCGTTGAGGCGCAGGATGGCG
>JBJOPU010000116.1:0-5330 GCA_046050505.1 Actinomycetota bacterium | reverse complement strand
GCGCGCGGTCTTGTTGATCTGGTCGGCCAGGTCAACGTGAATGTCTTGCGCCCAGTGAATCGGGTCGTAGGGGATGCGCAGGTCAGCGAAGATGTCTTCGTAGAATCGGCGCTCACCGATGAGCAGCTCGTGCACCTTCTTCAAGAACTCACCCGAACCCGCACCCTGAATGACGCGGTGGTCATAGGTGCTCGTCAGCGTGATGGTCTTGCCAATGCCGAGGTCGGCAAGCGTCGCTTGCGACATGCCCTGGAACTCGGCCGGGTATTCGAGCGCACCGGCACCGATGATGGCGCCTTGGCCCTTCATGAGGCGCGGCACCGAGTGCACCGTGCCAATGCCGCCGGGGTTGGTGAGCGAAATGGTGTTGCCCTGGAAGTCGGCGGCCGTGAGCTTGTTGTCCCGTGCACGCTTGACGACGTCTTCGTAGGCCGTGATGAAGTCGCCAAAACCCAAGGTTTCGCACTTCTTGATTCCGGGAACCATGAGTGACCGTGTGCCATCGGGCTTCGGCAGGTCGATCGCGATGCCGAGGTTGATGTGCGCCGGGGTCACGACGACGGGTTTGCCGTCGACCTCGTCGTAGAACACGTTTTGGCTGGGGAACTCACGCAGCGCGCGCACCATGGCCCACGCGATGAGGTGCGTGAAGCTGACCTTGCCGCCGCGCGCGCGCTTGAGGTGGTTGTTGATGACGATGCGGTTGTCGATCATCAACTTCGCGGGGATGGTGCGCACGCTCGTGGCGGTCGGAACCGTGAGGCTCGCATCCATGTTCGTGGCCAGCGTCTTGGCCATGCCCTTGAGGGGGGTGACGATGTCATCGAGCTGGCCGTCGCCGTCGGCGTCGACGTGCGTCGGGGGAGCGACGGAAGCCGGGGCCTGCGCCGGAATGGGCGTGGGCTGAGGAGCCATGGAGGTCGTACGCGCGACAGGGTGGCTACCCGTTGTCGGCGCCGCAGCGACCGGTGCCGCTTCGGGCGAGGCAGGCGCAGTCTCGGGCGCCGCGCCAGCCAGAGTCGACTGGTGGTATCTCTCGAGAATGGGCCACCACGAGGGGTCGACCGCGTTCTTGTCGTTCTTGTACTGCTCGTACAGTTCGTCAACGAGCCACTCGTTGGCTCCGAATTCGCCCGCGGCGTTGCCGTCAGGGCCGATTCCGGTCACTTGGCTTGACACAGCCGACCGCCCACTTTCGCTTCACATCGATTGGGTTGGCACCGGCGGAGCCTTCGCTGGCACCGCCCGCTCAAGCTTAACTGTTCCCGCGCGCGGGTTTCACCTGCGAACGGCACGACTAGCGTTAATTCGTGCGATTCTTCCGCGAGCTTCCGGCCCACGACCTCGCCTACAGTGACGTCTTCCTCATGCCGCAGCATTCGGCGGTGGGCAGTCGACTCGGTGTCGACCTCAGCGCTGATGATCCCACCGGGCTTCGCATCCCCATCGTCGCTGCGAACATGACCTCGGTGACGGGGCCTCGCCTCGCCGCCGCACTCGCCCGACGCGGAGGCCTTGCCGTGCTGCCGCAAGATGGGTCGGCCGAGCAGTTGGCCGCCGACATTGCGGCGGTCAAGAGCGCGTCAACACTGCTCGACCCGCTCGTGCTCGTGGGTCCCGGGCACACGATCGCGGCCGCGCGGGCTCTCGTGGCCGAGGTGCCGGGCGCTCTGCTGACGATTGTTGACGCGGACGGGGTGCCCGAGCGCAGCATCCCGGCGAGCGCGCTGCGGCACGCGCTGCCCGACTCGGTCATTGGCGACCTTGTGGTCTCGAGTGTTCCGACAATTGATGATGAGTTGACTGATGCGCGCGCGGCCTTTGACCTCATCGAGGCGGCGGGCGTCGACGCCGTGGCCGTGCGCCACGAAGGGCGCATTGTCGGGTCTCTGAGTGCGCGCAGCGCCGTGCGGGCCACGATTTATCCCCCGGCGGTGGACGCTCACGGCCGCCTCCGCGTCGCCGCGGCCGTCGGCGTCACGGGTGACGCGGCCGCACGGGCGGCGGCGCTCGTTGCTGCCGGTGCCGACGTCATCGTCATCGACACCGCCCACGGACATCAGGATCAAGCCGCCGCCGCCGTGCGCGCGGTTGCGGCCGCGGGGCTCGGCGTGCCGATCGTCGCGGGCAACGTCGTGACGGCCGAGGGCGTGCGCGATCTCGTCGAGGCGGGCGCTCACGTGCTCAAGGTCGGCGTAGGCCCGGGCGCCATGTGTACGACGCGCATGATGACGGCCGTCGGGCGTCCGCAGTTCTCGGCCGTGCTCGACACCGCGGCTGCCGCTCGCGAGCTCGGCGCGCACGTGTGGGCCGACGGCGGCGTGCGCTACCCGCGCGATGTCGCGCTCGCGCTCGCCGCAGGCGCGTCAGCGGTCATGGTCGGTTCGTGGTTCGCCGGCACGCTCGAAGCTCCCGGCCCACTCGAAAGCGACGAACACGGGCGCTGGTTCAAGAGCAGCTGGGGCATGGCATCCACGAAAGCCGTCGAACAGCGGTTTCAGCGGCTCGACGCCTTCGAGCGCGCGCGCAAACGCCTGTTCGCCGAAGGCATCTCGAGCTCGCGCATCTATCTCGACCCCGAACGACCCTCGCTCGATGACCTGCTCGACATGATTACGTCGGGGCTGCGGTCGTCGATGACGTATGCGGGTACATCCACGCTGCCCGAGTTTCACGAGCGCGCCGTCGTCGGCACGCAATCGGCCGCGGGGTACGACGAAGGAAAGGCGTTGCCGGTTTCGTGGTGACCTCGCAGGCGGGTGCGCGCCGCGTCCCCGTATAGTGGGGCTGTTATGGAGCCTCCTAGTACGGGCCGATCGCCCGCCCCTGACGAACCCAGCCATAGACCCTCGCCGATGATCGGGGGCCGCCGTGAGCGCTGAGTGGATCTCGCTGCTCGCCGGCCTGCTGCTGACCATCGGCACCGGATTCTTTGTTGCAAGCGAATTCGCGCTCGTCAACCTTGATCGTTCTGAGCTCGAAGCTCGCCAAGCGCGGGGTGAGAAGCGCCTTGGCCCCACCATCGCGGCGCTCAAGATCACCTCGACGCACCTCTCGAGCGCGCAGCTCGGCATCACGCTCACGACGCTGCTCACCGGTTTTCTCATGGAGCCGGCGATCTCGAGCATGCTCGCCGAGCCGCTGCGCGCGATCGGCGTGCCCGAGGGCGCCGTGCCCGTCATCGGCTCGATCATCGCAATAACAATCGCGACCCTGCTGTCGATGATCGTGGGCGAGCTTGTGCCCAAAAACTTTGCCCTGAGCCTGCCGCGCCAGACGGCCAAAGTTGTCGTGCCGTTTCAGTGGGCGTTCACGACGGTGTTTCGGCCCGCCATCGCCGTGCTCAATGGCTCGGCCAACGCAATCTTGCGCTCGTTGGGCGTTGAGCCCAAAGAAGAACTCAGTGGCGCCCGCACGGCCGAAGAACTTGCTTCTCTCGTGCGGCGCTCAGCCAGTGAGGGTCGACTTGAGGCCGACACAGCCACCTTGCTTTCGCGCACTCTCGCGTTCTCGCAGCACACCGCGCAAGACGTCATGACCCCGCGCCCGCGCGTGGCTGCCGTCGAGCGGGGCGATAGCGCGCAGTCGGTCATCGACCTCGCGCGGACGACGGGCCACTCGCGCTTTCCTGTGATGGACGAGTCGATCGACGACATCGTCGGCATCGTGCATGTCAAGCAAGCCGTGGCCGTGCCGCGCGACCGCCGCGCCGAGGTTCCGGCATCGGCCCTGCAGAGCGAAGCGCTGCGCGTGCCCGAGACGATGATGCTCGACACGCTGCTCGCTGAACTTCGGGGTCGCGGCTACCAAATGGCCATCGTCGTTGACGAATACGGCGGAACCGCCGGAGTCGCCACGCTCGAAGACCTTGTCGAAGAGCTCGTGGGTGAGGTGAGCGACGAACACGACCGCGCGCGCGTCGACGTCGTGCGCTCGCGCAACTGGCTGACCTTTCCGGGCATCCTTCGCCCTGACGAGCTCGCCGACCGCGCGGGCGTCAGCGTGCCCGACGACGGCCCATGGGAAACCGTCGGCGGGTTCCTCATGGCCGAGCTCGGCCGTTTGCCCGAAGTGGGCGACACGGTCGAGATCGCATCCGGAACCTTCCGCATTGAACGATTGGATGGCCGCCGCATCGACCGCGTGCGCTTCACTCCGCTCGCCACGGGCGAGATCACGCTGCCGACCACCGCGACCGCGGGAGGTGAGCCCCGATGACCGAAGCAGATTGGTGGGGCATCGCGTGGCTCGTCGTGCTGCTTGCTGGCAACGCCTTCTTCGTTGGTGCCGAGTTCGCCGTCATCGCCGCCAAGCGCTCGCAGATCGAGCCGCGCGCCGAGGCCGGCTCGCGTGCTGCGAAGACCTCGCTGTGGGCGATGGAACACGCGACCCTCATGCTCGCGACGTGCCAGCTGGGCATCACCATTTGCTCGCTGCTGATCCTCAACGTCTCTGAGCCGGCCATCAAGCACTTGTTCGAGATTCCGCTCGGGCTCACGGGCCTCAGCGCCGAGTGGATCGCCGGCATCGCCTTCACGATCGCCCTACTCATCGTGACCTATCTGCACGTTGTGTTCGGCGAGATGGTGCCGAAGAACCTGTCGTTCTCGCTTCCGACGCGGGCGGTGCTCTTGCTCGCGCCGCCGCTCGTGTTGGTGTCGCGCATTCTGTCGCCGGTCATCCGTGCCCTCAACGCGATCGCCAATGGTGTGCTGCGGTTGTTCCGCGTTGATCCCAAGAACGAGGCCGAGAGCGCCTTCACGCTCGAGCAGGTCGAGACGATCGTGCGCAACTCGACGCGTGAGGGCGTTCTCGACGACACAACGGGAGCGCTGGCCGCGGCCTTCGAATTCACGACCAAGGTCGTGAGTGATGTCGCTCTGCCGATGGATGCCCTCACCTCGCTGCCCGAAGACGCAAGCGCCCTCGACGTCGAGCGCGCGGTTGCCCAACGCGGGTTCAGTCGTTACGTACTGATTGACGAGTCGGGCGAGCCCACGGGCTACTTGCACCTGAAAGACGTCATCGATTTGCCGGATGACGAGCTCGACGACCCCGTGCCGCCGAAGCGCATCCGCCGCCTCGTTTCGATTCTCGCGTCGGCCGACCTCGAAGACGCTCTCGCCGTCATGCGCCGCTCGGGTGCCCACGTTGCTCGCGCGGTCGACGCCGAGGGCGTGACGACCGGCGTGCTGTTCTTGGAGGACATCATCGAAGAGCTCGTCGGCGAAGTGCACGACGCGACGCAGCGCGGCGGGCGGTAGGGGGCACTAGCCAGCCGCGTCACCCGTCGGTATCCTTGAGGCATCCTTTTTTGTCCGCCGTGGGGG
>JBJOPU010000115.1:0-5332 GCA_046050505.1 Actinomycetota bacterium | reverse complement strand
CTCCATCGGCCGGACGAGGAGCGACAGAAGACAGGCACACCGCGCACGAGATGAAATAGGAGACCGCAATGCCCTCTGCAGCAGACCGCGAGAAAGCCCTCGAAACCGCTCTCGCCCAGATCGACCGTCAGTTCGGTAAAGGCAGCGTTATGCGCCTTGGCTCCGACGATCGTGCGCCCGTCGCCGTGATTCCCACGGGCTCGATCGCCCTCGATGTCGCACTCGGCATTGGCGGACTCCCGCGAGGTCGCATTATCGAGATCTATGGCCCC
Organism: Actinomycetota bacterium; assembly: GCA_046050505.1. Taxonomy (GTDB): domain Bacteria; phylum Actinomycetota; class Actinomycetes; order Actinomycetales; family Microbacteriaceae; genus Microcella. The sequence goes on along the minus strand of JBJOPU010000115.1, from coordinate 5,060 downwards.
GAGTCGTCCGGAAAGACCACCCTCACGCTCCACGCCATTGCCAACGTGCAAAAGGCCGGCGGCATCGCGGCCTTCATCGATGCGGAACACGCGCTCGACCCCGACTACGCGCAGAAGCTCGGTGTCGATATTGACCAATTGCTGGTCTCGCAGCCCGACACGGGTGAGCAGGCGCTCGAGATCGCCGACATGCTCGTGCGCTCGGGCTCGATCGACCTCGTGGTCATCGACTCGGTCGCGGCCCTCGTGCCGCGTGCTGAGATCGAGGGCGAGATGGGTGACAGCCACGTGGGTCTGCAAGCCCGACTGATGTCGCAGGCGCTTCGCAAGCTCACGGGTGGCCTCAACACCACGCAAACGTCGATGATCTTCATCAACCAGTTGCGCGAGAAGATCGGCGTGTTCTTTGGCAGCCCCGAGACCACGGCGGGTGGCAAGGCGCTCAAGTTCTATGCCTCTGTTCGACTCGACATTCGTCGCATCGAGACCCTGAAAGACGGCACCGAAGCAGTGGGCAACCGCACGCGCGTCAAGGTCGTCAAGAACAAGATGGCCCCGCCCTTCAAGCAGGCTGAATTCGACATTCTCTACGGTGTCGGTATCTCGCGTGAAGGCAGCTTGATCGACTTTGGGGTTGAGCACGAAATCGTGCGCAAGTCGGGTGCCTGGTACACCTACGAGGGCGATCAGCTCGGCCAGGGCAAAGAGAACGCCCGCAACTTCCTCATCGAGAACCCGGCCATGGCGGCAGAGATCGAGACCAAGATCCTCGCCAAGCTCGGTATCGGTGCGAAGCCCGCTGGCGCCGAGCCCGTGGCCGCTGCCCCGCAGAAGACCGCCGCCGACAAGCCGGCAAGCAAGGCCACGGCATCGAAGGCCGCGGCCGCTGCACCCGCCACGACCGCCCCCGCGCCGGTTGTCGAAACGGTCATTCCCGAGTTGGCCCCTCTGGCTGACGATGCCGAGCAGCCGGTGCTGCGGGCGGCCGCTGGCGCCTAATGACGACCTCGAGCACCACCGGGCAGGAAGGCCACGACGAATCCGCAGTGCGGGGCGCGTCGACCACCAGTGGCCATCGCGCGGACGACTCCGCAGGATTGGCCCCTGTGACCTACCTGCCCGGTGTGCTCGAAGCGGCGGCACGGGCAGCCGCGGCCGAGGCTGCCACGCACGCAGCACAGCAAGCGGCATTCGACGCAGCACAACAGGCCTTGATCGATGCCGAGGAGACCGCGAGAGCGCGCACCGACGATTCGGAGCGTGACGCCCTGCAGGGCCAGTCGCGACGGGCCGAGAACGTCTCGCTCCACGCGATTACGCGTCGGGGCCAGTCACGGGCTGAAGTCGCTGACCTTCTCCGTCGCCGCGAGATTGACCCCGTCGTGGCCGAGGTCGAACTTGATCGTCTCGAGTCGGTTGGGCTGATTGACGATCGAGCGTTGGCCGCTGATCTCGCTGACCGCCTCCGAACACGCAAGAAACTCGGCGCATCGGCGTTGCGGTCTGAACTCATGCGGCGCAAGCTCGACCGAGCTGCCATCGACGAAGCGTTGGCAGGCAGCGACGATGGGGCAGATGACGACCTGGTTGTTGAGCTCGCCCGCGACCGCGCGCGACGTCTCGGAGGGCTTGATAGAACGACGGCAGAGCGCCGTCTGATCGATTACCTCGCGCGTAAGGGGCACACCGGCAGCGTGGCGCGCGATGCTGCTCGCCAGGCACTCGATACCCGCGGTGATGACCTCAGCGGTTCGGGGCATCGCGTCGAGTTTCGCTAGGTCGCTCGCCACGCATCCTCTCGTCTCGAGACGCACCCCTCCGCCGTAGACTGATGACGCCATGAGTACTCTTCTTTCGACCCTCGTTTCGGCCGTTCCTGGCGACCGACAGCGCACCTACGAGGTGCGAACGTTTGGGTGTCAAATGAACGTGCACGACTCTGAACGACTCAGCGGCTCTCTCGAGGCTGCGGGCTACGTCAAGGCTGTGGCGGGTGACGCCGACGTCGTCGTGATCAACACGTGTGCCGTTCGCGAGAACGCCGACAACAAGCTCTACGGAACGCTCGGCCACCTCGCGAGCATCAAGCGCGAACGAGAGGGCATGCAGATCGCCGTCGGGGGCTGTTTGGCACAGAAAGACACCACGACGATTCTCGACCGGGCTCCCTATGTCGATGTTGTCTTTGGCACGCACAACATGGGGTCGCTGCCGGCCCTGCTCGAACGAGCCCGTCACAACGGCGAGGCGCAACTGGAGATTCTCGAGTCGCTCGAAGTCTTTCCCTCGACCTTGCCGACTCGCCGTGATTCCACCTACAGCGGGTGGGTGAGCATCTCGGTCGGGTGCAACAACACGTGCACGTTCTGCATCGTGCCCGCCCTCAGGGGCAAAGAGAAAGACCGGCGGCCCGGCGACATCCTGTCGGAGATTCAGGCACTCGTTGACGACGGAGCCATCGAGGTCACGCTTCTCGGGCAGAACGTCAACTCGTATGGCGTCGAGTTCGGTGATCGACTTGCCTTCGGAAAGCTGCTTCGCGCGGCGGGGCGCATCGATGGGCTCGAGCGCTTGCGCTTCACGAGCCCCCACCCCGCTGCATTCACCGACGACGTCATTGATGCCATGGCCGACACCCCCGCCGTGATGCCGCAGCTGCACATGCCGCTGCAGTCGGGCTCGGATCGCATCCTCAAGGCGATGCGTCGTTCGTACCGCAGCGATCGCTTTCTCGGCATTCTCGATCGCGTGCGTGACCGCATTCCGCACGCAGCAATCACAACCGACATCATCGTGGGGTTCCCAGGCGAGACCGAAGACGACTTCGCCGACACGTTGCGGGTTGTCGAGCAGTCGCGATTCGCGAGCGCGTTCACGTTCCAGTACTCAATCCGTCCAGGAACGCCAGCGGCAACGATGCCCGACCAGGTGCCCAAAGCGGTCGTGCAAGAGCGCTACGAACGGCTCACTGCCTTGCAAGACGCCATCAGTGGCGCCGAGAACCACGCGCAGGTAGGCCGAGAAGTACGCGTGCTCATGTCGTCGACCGAAGGCAAGAAGAACGCCGAGACGGCGCGCATCTCGGGCCGTGCCGAAGACGGACGCTTGGTGCACCTCGCTGTTCCGGCCGGCAGCGAGACACCGCGTCCGGGAGACGTCGTGACCACGACGATCACCGAAGCCGCAACGTTCCACTTGATCGCTGATCACGATGAGCCGCTGCGCATCCGTCGTACGCGCGCGGGCGATGCCTGGGATCGCGCCGAGGCTGAGAGCTGTGGTGTACCGGCTCCCGCGGCGACCACGGGTGCCCCGCGTGCCGTCTCGCTCGGACTCCCGGGCCTGCGCATCAGCACATCCGACGGCGCCTCTCGCTCGTGACCCCCGGCCGGCGCCCGTGATCATCGCGCTCGTCGGGGCAACGGGCACCGGAAAGTCGTCTCTCTCGCTCGACCTCGCCGAATCGTGGCGCGAGCATGGCCAGGCGGTCGAGATCGTCAACGCCGACGCCATGCAGCTGTATCGGGGTATGGATATCGGAACTGCCAAACTTCCGGTAGCCGAGCGCCGCGGTATCGCCCACCACCTCATCGATGTGCTCGACGTCGTCGACGAGGCGAGCGTGGCCCGATATCAGGCGGATGCTCGCGCAACAATCACGAGCATCCAGTCGCGCGGAGCGGTCCCTCTGCTCGTGGGCGGCTCAGGCCTGTACGTCGCGTCGGTGCTCACCGACTTCCAGTTTCCGGGTACTGACCCCGAGCGCCGCGCACACTGGGAACGGGAGCTTGAGCGGCTCGGGACCGCTGCACTACACGCCGAGCTCGAGCGCCGCGACCCCGTGGCGGCCACGGCCATCGGGCCGCACAACGGCCGCCGTATCGTGCGGGCACTCGAAGTGGGCGACATCACGGGCGAGCCCTTTAGCGCTGGCCTGGCGGCTCGGGGGCGGCCCTGGCAGCCCTACCGGCAGTTCGCGCTTGGTCTCGATCGAGAGACGCTCGTCGAGAGGCTCGACCGCCGCGTCGTCGACATGTGGGCGAGTGGTGTGCTTGACGAGGTTCGACGCCTCATGCCTCGGGGTCTTGAACAGGGGGTCACCGCGAGTAGGGCCATCGGGTACGCCCAGGCGATCGCGCAACTCCGCGGTGAGGTTGATGAGTCCGAGGCGATCGCGCAGACGCAGTCCTTGACGCGGCGGTACGCGCGTCGCCAAGTGAGTTGGTTTCGACGCGACGATTCGGTCGAGTGGCTCGATGCTCGCGCTGACGATCTGGTGGCCCAGATCGACCGCCTTCTCGACCAGGCTGCCCCCGTTAGCATGAGCGAGTGACGACGCTGCGATTCACTAAGGGCCACGGCACCGGCAACGACTTTGTGCTGTTCAGCGACCCCGACGGTGAGCTCGAGCTGTCACCAGACCAGCGCGCGGCGATCGCCGACCGACGGTTCGGTGTGGGGGCCGATGGGGTGATTCGTGCGGTGCGCTCGCAGAGCATCCGTGAGGGTCAGAAGCTCGTGGAGGAAGTGCCCGAGGCTGAATGGTTCATGGACTACACGAACGCCGACGGCAGCGTCTCTGAGATGTGTGGCAACGGAATCCGGGTCTTCGCCCGGTACCTCATCGACCAGAACCTCGTTGATCTGGCACCGGGGCACTCCATCGCTATTGCGACACGGGCGGGCGTTATCGACGTGCATCGACTAGCCGACGGATTCGCCGCCGATCTTGGCCGGTGGCGTCTCGACGGTGGCGAGCCCCTTGTGCGCGCTCAGGCTTTGCCCGTCGCTCGCCCCGGTCTCGGGATCAACGTGGGCAACCCGCACGTCGTTGTCGCTCTCGCGAGCGACGACGAGCTCGATGCCCTCGACTTGAGCGTTGCTCCCACTCTCGACCCCGCGCCCCCTGCCGGCGCCAACGTGGAATTCGTTGTTCCGGCCGACCCGCTCGTGGTTGACGGCACAGGCCGCATCCGCATGCGGGTGCACGAACGGGGGAGTGGCGAAACCCTCTCGTGCGGTACGGGAGCGGTCGCGGCGGCTCTCGCCGTGCGCTATTG
>JBJOPU010000114.1:0-5355 GCA_046050505.1 Actinomycetota bacterium | reverse complement strand
CCGAGGCCGTGCAAGACGTACTTGGTGGCAACGGTGCCCGGCACGTGCGTCATGATCGCGCGCACGAGAGGCTCGAGGTGTTGGTGCTCGGCCGTCGCCGTGGCGAGGTCGTTGGCGTTCACAGCGTCGACGATCGTGCGGTACGAGCCGGGAGCAATGTTGGCCGTCACTCCAATGAGCCCCGTGCCCCCAATCGCGAGCGTCGGCAGCACGTTGGCGTCATCGCCCGCGAAGTACATGAGGTCGGTCTGATTGAGCACGCGGCTGACCTCGCTGAGGTCTCCCTTGGCGTCTTTCACCGCGAGGATGTTCGGGTGCTTCGCGGCGCGCAAAATCGTCTCGTACATGATCGGGATGCCCGCGCGCCCCGGAATGTCATACAAGATCACCGGCAAGTCGGTCGCGTCGGCGACCATGCGGAAGTGCGTGAGCACACCCGCCTGCGTGGGCTTGTTGTAGTACGGAGTGACGATCATCACGCCGTCGGCGCCAGCCTTCGCGCTCGCCTTGTACAGCTCGATCGCGTGCGCGGTCTCGTTCGATCCGCCGCCCGTAATGATGGATGCACGGCCAGCGCTGACCGACTTACCGACCTCGACCAGCCGAATCTTCTCGGCGTCGGTCAGAGTGCTCGTCTCACCCGTGGTGCCCGTCACGACGACGCCATCGGCGCCCGCCGTGATGACGTCGTCGATGTGCTTCTCGACCCCGGCCCAGTCAACTTCGCCGTCAGCCAACATGGGCGTGACGAGCGCGACGAGCACTTGACCGAAGGGATTGTTCACAGACACGTGCTTCAGGGTATCGCGCCCACGGCGCGGCGCCGCTCGTGTGCCCGAGTCACGCCCCGTGAGCAGTGGGCGTGTACGCAACGCCGACACAATGCGGCGACATGCCGGAACGGTGGCGCGCTCACGGTGTGTCGCTGAACTGTGTCGGTCTGGCGGACAGGTGGTCGCCGCGCGCGACGATCGCCGCGATGGTTGCCACAACACCGGCCGGGTCATCGAACACCTGCCGATAGTCGAGCCGCACCACGATGTAGCCGAGGGCCACGAGCGACTCGTCGCGTCGCAGATCTGCCCGCCGGCTTGCCGGCTCGGCGTGATGCGCTTCGCTGTCGCACTCGATGAGAAGGCAGTCGCCGATGAGCAGATCGGCGCGCTGGTCGCCTCCCAATGGGAGTGGCGCTTGCGGCCTGGTGTGGATGCCCGCCTCGTGCAGCAGCACCCGCAAGACGCTCTCCGTACCCGACTCGGATCGCTCATCTGTCTGTGCAGCCGCGGCCCGTGCTCGCGGTCTCCAGCTGGAGGCCTCGAGCAGCAGTCCGGCCGGTGTCAGCGATGTCGACCGCAAAGCAGAGTCGAGCACCGCTACCGCGAAAGGTCGGGACAGGTCTGCAGCGGCTCGTCCCAACACGCTTGGTAGCGGTGCCACGCCGAACTGTGGATCGGTCTGTTCTCTCGTCCAATGGATGCGAAACCTCGGGACTTCGGCACACTCCCTGCGCAAGGAGACGGCAACTCGAGCTTCAACGTGGAGCTCGGCGTCGGCTAGTGCGGGAGGAACCCAAAGCCCGTGGTGCTCGAGCGCCGAGATCCCGGTCAATCGGCCGCCAATCTGGGCCGCGCGGACGATGTCAGCGTGAGCATCCGGAAGGGCATAAACACCTGTTCGCACTCGGAGTAGTTCGCCTCTCGACGCCGCTCGGGCGAGAGCGCGCTGGTGACTCGGCGTCAAACCGAGTTCACGAACGGCGGCAATGCCTCCCCGGGCGCGAAGCAAGTCGTCAAGTGCACCCATGGCGGAAAGATGCCGGATGGGTGTTCATGAGAGGCAGAGCAGGTCGAAAGTGTGGGTGATACACATCGATCTCTCGAAATGGAGGAGATCTGTCTGCTAGATCGACGTGCGGGCGTTGAGCCTCGGCGCGTCTCGCGAATCGCCAAGGATGCCCGCGAAACTGTCGGGCTGGCAGACATGCTCAGCGGCGCATCACCAGCGCAGGTCGTGTGGCATGACGTGGTTGTTCTCGGCGCACCACTTCACGGCGATGCGGCGAGCGCGCGACCACCAGCGAATGCGGATCAACCCGCGAACGAGAAGAGCAAGAAAGCCAGCGACCGTGAGCACGATGATGACGAGCAGGATTGGCTCTTGTCTGCCCGTGAACTCGTCCAGGGCGAGCGACAGGAAGCACACGAGCCCGGCCGCACCCAAGATGATTTCGACGGGCGGACTCGTGCTGAATACTTCGTTTCGGAGATTGCTGCCCGGTCGATAGATCAGGCTAGGAAACGGCTGGGGCCCCAACTGTTCGTCAAGAATCGCCCGCAGCTCGGCGTGAACGGCGCGTCGACGCTCTTGTTGCAATCGCTGGCGCTCACGCCAATGCAGGCCGTCTGACGACCCCGGTGGAGCAGATCGGCGACCCATCGGCTACGGGGCGACGCGACCGTTGCCGTTGAAGGTCTCATAGGTCAGCGGCATGAGCTCCGCGAAGTGCTGCTCCATGAGCTCGGCGACCATCTCGATCTCGCGCTGCGGGAACGACGGAAAGTGCGTGCCCTCACGCTTGGTGCGCAGGCTGAGGAAGTTCATGAGCGAGCGAGCGTTCATCGTGACGTACATCGAGCTGTAGATCGTCACGGGGAGCACAGCGCGGGCGACTTCGCGCGCAATGCCCGCGTCGAGCATCCGTTGGTACGAGGCATACGCGGCCGTGCACGACCCGCGCACCTCCGCGTCGACGAGGGCAGTCTGCTCGGGGGTTCCGGGCAAGAACTCGTAGGCACCGGGCTTGCCCACCTGCACGAGGTTGCGCTCGGGGCCGGGCACGTAGAACACCGGGCGCAGCTCACGGTAGCGACCCGACTCTTCGTTGTACGACGCGATGCGGTGCCGCATGAACTCGCGGAAGACGAAGATCGGCGCCTGCACATAAAACGTCATCGAGTTGTGCTCGAAGGGCGAGCCGTGGCGGTCGCGCATGAGGTAGTTGATGAGGCCGCGGTCGCGGTCGGTCGCACCGTCGCCTGCCGCAGCCGCCTCGAGCGTCTGCTCGCCCTGCGTCGACACGCGCGCCGCGAAGAGCACATCACTGTCGTGGGCGCTGGCCCTCACGAGCTCGACGGTTACGTCAGATCGGAACTGAATCTCGGCTGCCTCGGTCACGTTCGAAACCCTACCGGGGGCGCCGCGCGGTCACAGAACGTCACACTCAGGAATACCTGCAGGTTGTTTCGTAATTTCTTGGCTATGGATGTTCTTCCCGCCCTCATCGTGATTGTGGCGCTCGTCGCCCTCGCGACCGTGCTCGGCTTCACTCTGCGTGCCCGAAACACGCGCGTCGCGAGCGGCTGCGGCGGAGACGAACACCAGTTGACCGTCGAGGGAGCCGACGTAACGCTCGTGCAACTCTCGAGCCCCGTGTGCTCGGCGTGCGTCGCGATGCGGCGCGTCGCCACCGAGCTTGTCTCGACGGACGACACCGTCGCGCACCGCGAGATCGACGTCATTGACGAGCCTGATGTTGCTCGCCGCCACTCGGTCTACTCCACCCCCACGACGCTCGTGCTCGACCGCGAGGGCCACGTGCGCTCGCGCTTGATCGGTGCCGTCAAGCCCGCCGACGTTCGCGCCGCGGTTGACGCCGCCCGCACCCTCACGGTGGTGACCGCGTGAGCGCCGCGAAAGCGGGGGCCACCGAGACCCCGGAGAAGCCGTTCGGTATTGATCCGCGTGGGCCGCGCTTCGGCGCCTCCATCACGGCCGTGCTGCTGCTCGTTGTCGTGCTGCTGGGGCTGACCGAGCCCCTGGGCGGCGATCTCGTTGCGCGTGCACTGCAGCCCGCCGCGCTGCTGCTCACGGTGCTCGTGGCGCTGTTTGCGTGGGGAGCGTTTGCGGGCATCCAGAAGCACCCTTATGGCCTTCTGTACCGCGCACTTGTCGCGCCGCGTCTCGCACCTCCGGCTGAGCGCGAAGACCCGGCCCCGCCCACCTTCGCGCAGCTCGTCGGGCTGCTGGTGACCGCGACAGGACTCGTGCTGCACCTCATCGGAGTGCCGGGCGCATTGGTGATCGCGGCAAGCGCGGCATTCATCGCCGCTTTCCTCAACGCCGTCTTTGCGTACTGCCTGGGGTGCCAGCTGTACGTTCTGCTCGTGCGCGCCAGAATCATTCGCCGCACGGTCGCTCGCGCGTAGGCTGAAGGCCCGGAGTCCCCGACGTGTGAGGAGTACTGCCATGGCCGTTACCAGTGAAGCAACCACCCTGTGGTTCGGGTCTCTGCTAGAAGGCACGGGCACGACCTCGCTCGATTCATCAGATGCGGGCGAGTTTCCGGTGACGTGGGCAGCGCGCTCTGAGGGGGTCGCTGGCCGCACGAACCCCGAAGAACTTCTCGGAGCCGCGCACTCGGCGTGCTATTCGATGGCGCTCTCGAACGCGCTCAGCAAGGCGGGTCACGCTCCGGAAAGCCTGCAGGTCACGGCCGCCGTGACGTTCGTTCCCGGCGAGGGCATCACGGGTAGCCACCTTCTCGTCAGCGCCAAGATCGCGGGCATGACGGCTGAGCAGTTTCAGTCGTTCGCCGACGACGCGAAGAGTGGATGCCCCGTGTCGAAAGCTCTCGCGGGCATTCCGATCACTCTCGAAGCCTCGCTCGCGTAGTGGCGGCAACAACTCCCCTGCGGGTTCTGATCGCGGGCGCTTCTGGCCTGATCGGCACCGAGCTACAACGTCAACTGCGCGCTGACGGCCACACCGTGCTCACGCTGGTTCGTCGCGCGCCGCGCACCGAGACCGAGTTCGCGTGGTCGCCCGAAGCGCGCGTCATCGACTTTCGTGTTTTCGAGAAGGCCGACGCCGTCGTGAACCTCTCGGGAGCGTCGATCGCGCGCATCCCCTGGACCCGCGGGTATCAGAAGCAGATTCTCGACTCACGCGTGCGGGCCACGCGGGCACTCGCCGAGGGCATGGCGATGGCGAGCACTCCCCCGCGTGTGTTCGTCAGCGGGTCGGCTGTCGGCTTCTATGGAGACCGACCGGGCCTGCGCCTCAGTGAAGACGTGAGCAAGGGCGAGGGCTTCTTGAGCGACGTCGTCGCGGCGTGGGAAGAAGCCGCGGCCCTCGCCCCCGAAGCGACGCGCACGGTCTTTGCTCGCACCGGTCTCGTGGTGGGCCGTGGCGGCGCGATGACGCCCTTGCGACTGCTGACGTCGCTCGGGGCCGCCGCGCGCATCGGCTCGGGTGGCCAACACTGGCCGTGGATCAGCCTCTATGACGAGGCTGCCGCCCTTCGCCACCTGCTGACGTCACGCCTCAGTGGCCCTGTGAATCTCGCGGGGCCGACGT
>JBJOPU010000113.1:0-5368 GCA_046050505.1 Actinomycetota bacterium | reverse complement strand
AGAGCGCGGGCCGTCGCGAGCACGTGCCCGATGAGAGGCACACCGGCGAGCGGGTGCAGCACCTTGGGCGTCTGCGACTTCATGCGCGTGCCCTGGCCAGCGGCGAGCACGATGATGGCGAGGCGCGAGTCGGTCATGCGTCCATTCTGTCAGCGGTGGATGCCCGGGCTCATCACGTGCCGTGGCATTCGCGCGAATGGCGCTGAGGGCTCATTGGTACCCCGGGCCAGGCACGCCGAAAACGTCTAGATGAAGTCACGAATCATCCAAACGACGAAACCTATCGACACGGCCAATCCGATCACGATGAGGGTGAGCGCAAGGCGGGACTTCCAACTCCACGCGGTGCCCGGGCGCCGAAATGCAATTGGAAATGCCACCAGCAAAGCGGCGAACATCAGCGCAGCGAAGACTGCGCCGGTCACCACGTTTATCCCGGCATCGAACATGCTCACGACAGTCCCCCCCTCGGGGTTCTCAAATCAGAGTGCGAATACTCGAGTAGGCGAATGTTCACCCGCTCACCGGTCTCGCTTAGTGACTGATCATCAGCTAGACGGCCGTCCGACGCTAGCACCTGCTCGAAGGAGGCTGCGGTACATGGACATACACACTAGGAAGTCGCGCAACGGTTTGGTGGGAGTTCGGGAGGCGGTGGATGCTCCGCTCAGCACTCGACGAAGTTGACGGCGAGGCCGCCCTCGCTCGTCTCTTTGTATTTGCGCGACATGTCGTCGCCCGTTTGGCGCATGGTCTGCACGACGGTGTCGAAACTGATGAGGTGCGTGCCGTCGCCGTGCATCGCCATGCGGGCCGCCGCCACAGCCTTGCCCGCACCGATGGCGTTGCGCTCGATGCACGGCATTTGCACGAGTCCCGCGACCGGATCGCACGTGAGGCCGAGCGAGTGCTCCATGGCGATCTCGGCGGCGTTCTCGATTTGCTCGTTCGTAGCGCCGAGCAAGTGAGCGAACCCGGCGGCGGCCATCGACGCGGCCGAGCCGACCTCGCCCTGACACCCCGCCTCGGCACCCGAGATGCTCGCGTTCGACTTGATGAGCGCGCCCATGACGGCCGCGACGAGCAAGAACTCTTCGCGCGCGAGGTCGGCGTCGGCCACCCCTATGACGTCGATCGCGTGGCGCATGACCGCGGGGATGATGCCGGCGGCACCGTTCGTCGGCGCAGTGACGACCCGCCCACCTGCGGCGTTCTCTTCATTGACGGCGATCGCGTAGGCCTGCAACCACTCGAGGCTTGTGTCACGCGTGGGCTCGGCGTCGAGAGCTCGCAGGTTGTCGGCCATGCCGGCCGCGCGGCGCGGAACCTTCAGGCCTCCCGGCAAAATGCCCGTGCTCGAGAGCCCCGCGTCGATGCAGTCGTCCATAGCCCGCGCGATCGTGCGCAGCGCCGCGCTCGTCGCGGCGTCACCCCGCACCGCGGCCTCGTTGGCGCGCGCGAGCTGCGCGATGCTCAGGCCGTGCTCGCGGCACAGGCGCAACAGTTCGTCGGCCGTGTCGAAGCGATACGGCACCGCGAACGACGCACTCTCGTCGCCGTCATCGCCCTCGCGATCGACAAAGCCTCCGCCGACCGAGTAGTAGGTCTCCTCGGCGAGCACGGAGCCGGCGGCATCGCGCGCCGTGAGAGTCAGGGCGTTCGGATGCCGCGGCTTGAGCTCGCGCGGAGCAAAGCGCAGCCACGCGGCCGCGGTCGGCGCACCGGCCGTGCCGCTGGCCGCGCCGGCCGTGCTGCTCTCGGCCTCGGCCGCGGAGGTTGCGCCGGTGGCCCGCACCGCGCCGGGGACCGCGTCGACCGTCGGCACGATCGCGATGAGGTGCGTGCCACCGAGGCGCAGCATCCCGTTCGCGGCATCAGCGACCACGCGCTCGACGTCGTCGCGCGTGACGGTCTCGACCGAGCATCCGCTCAGGCCGGCGAGAACCGCGCCCGGAGTGCCGTGGCCGACACCCGTCGAGCCGAGCGAGCCGAAGAGCACGCACTCGACGCTCGCGACCTGGTCGAGCTGGCCGGCGAGCCCATCGACAAACGCACGCGCGGCCCGCAGCGGGCCGACCGTGTGCGAGCTCGACGGCCCGATGCCGACCTTGAACAGGTCGAGGGCCGAGATAAACGCGCGCTCGGCGAGCGGGGTGGCGAGGGCGATGGGGATGCTCACGACGGCTCCTTGGCACAGGCCAGCCGGCACTGCCACGGGTGGGGCAGCTGCTCGACCGGGGGTGGGTCGGCGGCGCGCAGCAGCCCGTGGTGCGGGCGCCCTCGAACCGCTGCGCCCATTCTGGCGCAGGTCGTTCGCGGCCGCACGATTCGCGCACTGCGCGTATGCGCGCGGAGCGGGCAGCTCGCGGCGCCGAGTTACGCGGTGCTCCGAGCAACTCCCACGCGCGGAGCGACCAGCTCGCGGCGGAGAGCTACTCCGTGTGCAACCTACTCCCACGCGCGGAGCAACGCACTGCGTTGCTCCGCCCCCAGGATTCGAACCTGGACCTAACAGCTCCAAAGGCTGTCGTGCTGCCGTTACACCAAGGCGGATCGCGCGAAACGCGCGGGTCTAGTCTGCCAGAGCGCGAGCAGGCTTCTGTGACGAGCGGCACGGGATAATGAACAGATGACCGCCCGCGACGAAGTCGACCGCATCGTCGAGGCGTGGCGCCGCGAACGGCCCGAACTTGATGTCGAGCCACTGCAGGTGCTCTCGCGCGTGAGTCGCCTCGCACGGCATCTCGATCTGGCGCGCAAGCAAGCCTTCGCGGCCTCTGACCTCGAGTCGTGGGAGTTCGACGTGCTGTCAGCGCTCCGCCGCGCGGGCAAGCCCTACGAGTTGAGCCCCAAGGCCTTGCTGCAGCAGACCCTCGTGTCGAGCGGCACCATGACGAACCGCATCGACCGACTCACGACCCGTGAGCTCGTCGAGCGACGCACCGACCCGAACGATGGGCGCAGCATCCGCGTACGCATGACCGACGAAGGCCGCGTGCGGGTCGATCGCGCGATGGACGCCCTCATGGTGAGCGAAGAAGCACTCCTGCAACGGCTCAGCCGCGCCGACCACGAGAAGCTCGCGGGCCTGCTGCGCACACTCAGCACCGACTTCGACGACGAGGCGAGCGAGTTTTAGGAGCGCGTGCCCGAAGGCTGCATTCGGCCCGCCCTGCGGTTCGCTAGAAGAACGGCAGCAGGTTCGAGAGCAGCGTGGCGATAACGCCAACGCCCGTGAGAATGCCACCGATCGTCAGCAAGGCCCGGCCGTCGTGCGAGGGGTCATCGAGGCGCGGCGATTCGGGACGAGACGGATGCACCCACACCGTGCGCGCATCACCCACAGCCGGAATCGGACCCGTGAGGGGCGAGACGCTCTCGTGCACCGCTCCCCCATCGCCGAACCAGCGCAGCTTGGCGTCGTGCTCGTGCACGGTCGTGATGACCGCTTTCACGGAGACGTAACGCTGGGCCCATGCGCGACGCACGAACCCCGAGATGAGCACGATGGTGCCGACGGGCAGCGTGAGCCACGCAAAAACCTCGGCCGCAATAGCGATGGCGTCGAGGGGCTCGGTCACTCTCTCATCGTAGAGGCCGTGCCGACTGCCGCAGCCCCGGCTAGCATCGCCGCATGGGACTGTTCACCACGTCACGCATCGGCGACGAGAACTTGCCGAAAGATGATCGCGGGTCGGGGTCGTTTGAGGACTACATCGGCGTGCTCGTGCCCAAGAACAAGAAGGTCACGATTCGCCTCGCCAACAGCGCCCCGTACCAAGACGAGTTGGCTGCGCTGACCGAGGAAAACCCCGAACTGATCGCCACCGCAACGCCCGCACGCGGCATCGACGACGAGCGCGTCGATGCCCCCATCGAGGTGCGCATCTTCTCGGGTCGCCGCGTGAGCGGCGTCGTCGGCGTGATTCCGCGGGGGCTCGAGAGCGTCTACGACGAAGCCGTGCGCCGACTCGACGGCCGCGGACAGCAACCGCGCATTCCTGTCGCGGTCGTGCACACCAAGAAGCACGGCTACCGACTCGACCTGCTCATCGGGCTGACCAAGTAAGGCTGGCTAGCCCATGCGGGCACGCCAGCGGCCGCGGCAGACAGCAACCGGCGCGTCAGCCGAGCGCGGTCGCGATGAGCGGCCGCGGCAGACAGCAACCGATGCGTCAGCCGAGCAACTCGCCCAGCTCGAGCCAGCGCTCCTCCGCACTCTCGAGTTCAGCCTCGAAACCGCGCACTTGCTCGTGCAGAGCCGCGATGCCCGTGTAGTCGCTCACGTCGTGTTCGGCGAGCGACACGTGCAGAGCATCCACCTGCCCCTGCACCTTGGCGATGCGACGCTCGAGCGCTGAGAGCTCTTTCTCGAGCGTGCGACGCTCGGCCCCTGAGAGAGTCGGGGCAGCGGCGACGGATGCGGGGGGCACAGCCGTGACGGATGCCACCGTCGCACGCCCCGCATCCTGAGAGCCCGTCGGCGCCGCAGCGTGCGCGGCGATGCGCAAGTATTCGTCGACGCCGCCGGGCAAGTGCCGCAGCCGCCCGGCGCCGTCGGGGCCCGCAAGCACCGCGTACTGCTGGTCGGTGACGCGCTCGAGCAAGTACCGGTCGTGCGACACCACCACGAGCGTGCCGGGCCACGAGTCGAGCAGGTCTTCAATGGCCGCGAGCATGTCGGTATCCATGTCGTTGGTCGGCTCATCCATGATGAGCACGTTCGGCTCGTCGAGCAGAATCAGCAGCAACTGCAGGCGGCGCTTCTGGCCACCGCTCAGGTCTTTGATCGGGGTCGAGAGCTGGGCCGAGGTGAAGCCGAGGCGCTCGAGAAGTTGGCCGGGCGTGAGCTCTTTGTCGCCCGCGGTGTAGCTCGTGCGCTTCGTCGCGATGACCGCAGAGACACGCTCATTCTGAACAGCGGTGAGGTCGCCGAGCTGCTGGTCGAGCGTCGCGACGACGACGGTCTTGCCCCGCTTGACGCGGCCCGTCGTCGGCTCGAGCGAACCGTCGATGAGCTTGAGCAGCGTTGACTTGCCGGCGCCGTTGACGCCGAGAATGCCCGTGCGCTCGCCCGGCGCGATGCGCCACTCGATCTCGTGCAGAATCTCGCGGTCGCCATACGAGACCGAAACGTCGAGCAGGTCGATAACGTCTTTGCCCAGGCGGGCCGTCGCCATTTGCGAGAGCTCCACGGTGTTGCGCAGGGGCGGCACGTCATCGATGAGCGCGTTCGCTGCGTCAATGCGAAACTTCGGCTTCGCCGTGCGAGCGGGCGCGCCGCGGCGTAGCCACGCGAGCTCTTTCTTCATGAGGTTCTGGCGTTTGGCTTCCATTGTCGCGGCCTGGCGGTCGCGCTCGAGCCGCT
>JBJOPU010000112.1:0-5399 GCA_046050505.1 Actinomycetota bacterium | reverse complement strand
GGTAATCGGCGTCAGTGCTCACGGCTGTGGTCCTTCGAATCTCACGGGGGTGTTCCCAGGGTGACGGGGAGGTCGCGGTGGCGGGCGACCGGCTTAGACCGCACCGGGTGCGGTCGACAGCTGGCCGACGACGACATCGGGAACGACTCTGCCCTCACGAAGACGGTAGTTCGCACCGACAACGGCCAGCGTACCGGCCGCGACCTCATCGCTGATGAGCTCGCTCGCGGTCAGCAGCGCCCCCACGGTGTCGCGCAAGTGTTCGCGACCGACCTCGAGCGCGTCGATGTCGGCGGCCGCGATGGCTCCGCTGGCGTGACGCACGCGGTCAACGGCGGGCGTGATTTGGTCGACGAGGCCCTGAATGTGCACGGGAAGCGGAGCAGACTCGGGGTCGACGGCGGTGATGGCCGCGCCGACCGCTCCACACTCGTCGTGGCCGAGCACGAGAATCAACGGAACCTTGAGCACGGCGACGGCGTACTCGAGCGAACCGATGACACTGTCGCTGATGACCTGGCCGGCATTGCGGACGACAAAGAGGTCGCCCAAGCCCTTGTCGAAAATGATCTCGGCGGCGAGGCGCGAGTCGCTGCACCCGAAGAGTGCGGCGTGGGGCGCTTGGTGGCCGGCAAGCTCGGCGCGGCGGTCGACGTCTTGCCGGGGATGCTGGGGCTCGCCCGACACGAATCGCGCGTTGCCCCGCTGCATCTCGCGCCAAACCTGGTCGGGCCTGCGGCGTTGCGTCGGCATGATGCTCCTGGGCGGACTCGGGGCGGAACGTGCATCCCCGAGCGTAGTGTGCGCCTAGTCGGCCGCGGGCAACTCAGCGGCGACGGCGGTCGCCAACACCTCGACGTCGGCATCGCTCGCGGTGCCGTAGAGCACGACGGTGCTGTCAGCGGTGGTCGTGACGAGGGCAATCTCGCGCAGGCCTACCCCCTCGACGTTGCGGCGGTCGTAGCGCTGCCACTCGACCCCGGCAATGCGCACGGTTTCTCCGTCGCCCGGGTCGCGCAGGGCATCCTGCAACCAGCTCTGCTCGTCAGTGAAGCCTTGCAGCACGGCGAGGAACGTTCGGTCGGCCGTGATGAAGCCGATAGCCCACTCATCCACGCCGCCCGAACCGGCGAGTTCGGCGCGGTTGGCGCTCCAGGTGGGCGGCACGATGGGGGCAACGACGGCGGTGCCGAGACTGGCTTCGGCTTCGGCTGCAGCGGCGAGGTAGTCAACCGCGAGCGGCGTCGGCTCGGGGCGCACGACGACGAGCACGAGAAACAGAACGATGGCGAGTGATGCGATGAGCGAGCCGATGAGGTTGCGCACGGTCTGGTTGGCGCGCCGCTTGCGGCGAGCGTCAGCGATGCGGTCGGCTTTTTCTTGCGGGGTCTCAGCCCCCGAAGTGTCAGTCACCGCGATCAGCTTTCGGCGGCCGCGCGAGCCGCGTCGAGGCGCTCTTTCGCGCCGATCAGCCACTCTTCACAGCGACGCGCGAGCGCTTCGCCGCGCTCCCACAGGGCGATGGACTGTTCGAGCGTCGCTCCGCCTTGCTCAAGCTCCGTGACAACGCGAACGAGTTCGTCGCGTGCCTGCTCGTAGCTCAAGTCGGCGATCGGAGACGATTCGGTGGCGGTCATGTCAGCCATGCTAGGCGGGCCTTTCTTCAGACTGCGTGAGAGCGGGGCCGGTGGCGGTAGCCGCCAGGCGACCGTCGGCGAGGGTGATGACGAGATCGGTGCCCGCGTCAACAGAAGCGGCCGACCGCACCACGGCGCCGGCGGCCGTATGCGCAATGGCATAACCGCGATCGAGCGTGTGCTGCGGCGAGAGAGCGCGCAACTGGCGGCGGCGTTCATCGATCTCGAGGTGAGCACGTTCGAGCGCGCGGGTTGTCAGCTCGACGCCGCGCGCGACGGCCCGCGTCAGCTCGTCGGCACGCGACTCGATGATCCAGGTGGCCGACGCGAGAGCCGGTCGCGAGCGAATCGAGGCCACGCGATCGACCTCCGTGGCAATTGCTCCCGTTACGCGGGTGAGCATGCGCGTGCGTACCTGTTGCACGCGCGCCAGTTCGTCGCTCACGTCGGGCACCACACGCTTCGCGGCGTCGGTCGGCGTCGAGGCGCGCAGGTCGGCAACGTCGTCGAGCAAGGGCCGATCGTTCTCATGGCCGATCGCGCTCACGAGCGGCGTCTCGCACGCGGCCGCGGCCCGCACAAGGCTTTCGTCGCTGAAGGGCAGCAAATTCTGAAAGTCGCCGCCACCGCGAGCGACGATGATGACGTCAACCTCGGGATCAGCATCCAATTGACGGATGCCCGCCGTCACCTCGGCAACGGCCTTGTCGCCCTGCACGGCCGCGTGCACGACGCGAAACTGCACCGAAGGCCATCGCAACTGGGCGTTGCGAATGACATCTTTTTCGGCATCGCTGTCTTTGCCCGTCACGAGGCCAATGCACTGTGGCAAGAACGGCAGCGGTTTCTTGCGCTCGGGCGCGAAGAGACCCTCGGCGGCAAGGGTGGCGCGCAGCCGTTCGAGTCGTTCGAGCAAATCGCCCAAGCCGACTCGGCGCATCTGCGACACCTGCATCGTGAGGGTGCCGCCCTTGACCCACCAGTTGGCCTTGACGAGCGCGGTGACCCGGTCGCCTTGCGCGAGCCCCTCGGGCAACGTCGATCGCACCGACGACCAGATGACGAACGACACGGTCGCATCGTCGGTGACGTCTTTGAGCTTGCCGTAGACGTTGCCGCCCGAGACGCCCCACTGGGCGATTTCGCCCTCGACCCACACCTGACCGAGCCGGTCGATGTAGTCCTTGATCTTGGCGGAGAGTTGGCCAACGGCCCAGGGCGCATCGGCGCTTGACGGAGCGTCGGTCACGGTGCCCTCCTTGCGTCGATCGGCGGCCTTCGCCAGGGTAGTCGACAGCGCCGATACCGTGGCGCGCGCACGTCAGGAGCCTCATGGTCACCCCCACTCCGCTCACGATCGATTCGCTCACGAAGGTCTATGGCGACGTCACGGCCGTGCGCGATGTCTCATTCGCGGCACGTCCCGGCCGAGTCACTGGCTTCCTCGGGCCGAATGGAGCCGGCAAAACGTCGACCCTGCGCATTCTGCTCGGGCTGAATCGCCCGACGGCGGGGTCGGCCCTCATCGGCGGCCAGCGCTATCGCGACCTGGGTGCGCCCCTGCATCGAGTGGGCAGTTCGCTCTCGGCCGACGTTTTCCACCCCGGCCGCAGTGGCCGCAACCACTTGCTGACCCTCGCGATCTCCGCGGGCATCGATCGGTCACGCGTCGACACGGTGCTCGACATGGTCGGGCTCGCCGAGGCGGGCCGCCGGGCTGTCGGCGGCTACTCGCTGGGCATGCGGCAGAGACTCGGGCTTGCGAGCGCCCTGCTGGGTGATCCTGACGCGCTCGTGCTCGACGAACCCATCAACGGGCTCGACCCTGATGGCATTCGCTGGATGCGTTCGCTGCTGCGCTCGCTCGCCGCCGACGGCCGCACCGTGTTGCTCTCGTCACACGTGCTGAGCGAAGTGCAGCAGACGGTCGACGATGTCGTGGTCATCCGTCATGGGCGCATCGTTTTCGACGGCGAACTCAGTACCCTCGAGGCACCGACCGCGCGCGTGCGCGTTGACGCGGCCGACCGGGCGGCGTTGACGGATGCCCTCACGCGCGCCGGAGCAACCGTCGAGCTCGGCAGCGCGGGCCTCACGGTGCTCGGTCTCGATGTGGCGCGAACGGGTGAGGTTGCGCGTGACGCGGGCCTCGCGCTCACCCACTTGAGTGACGAGTCTGATGGGCTCGAGTCGGTGTTTCTCGCACTCACGGCGGATGAAGACCCACAGGCCCCTGCCGCCGCACCTGCCGCCGCCGAGGGGAGCGCAGCATGACCGCCCTGCTTCGTGCCACGGCATCAGAGTTCGCCAAGGTCTTCTCGCTGAAGTCGTGGTGGTTGCTCGCGCTCATCATGGTCGTCTACGTGGGGTTCACGGCGGCGGCGCTGGCGTTCTTCTTCAGCGACCTCGGCGCGCAACTCGCGGGAGCGGGCACGGGTGCCCCGGCCCCCGAGCTTGACCCGGTCGTCGCCGCGAATCTCGTCTACAGCAGCGTCACGGCGGTGGGCCTCGTGATTCCCCTCTTGTTTGGCGCGCTGCTCGCGACGACCGAGTGGCGCCACGGCACACTCACGCCCACCGTGCTCGCGCAACCGCGACGCGGCATCGTGCTCGCGGCGAAAGGTGTGGTTGCTGCGGTCATGGGCGCGGTCTATGGCGTCGTAGGGCTCATCGGTTCGGTCGGACTCGGGGCCCCCGTGCTCGCCGCGCTCGGCGAGCCGACCGCTCTCGATGATCCCGAGGTCGTCGGAGTGCTGCTGCGCACGCTCGTCGCCACCGCGCTGTGGTCGTTGCTCGGCCTCGGACTCGGCGCTTTGCTCACGAGCCAGATCGCCGCGATCGTGATCGTGCTCGCCTTCACGCAGTTCGTCGAGCCGATTCTGCGCCTCGTTGCGAGCGTGTGGGAGTGGTCAGCCTCGATCGGACGATTCTTGCCGGGATCGGCGACCGACGCTCTCGTCGGCGCGGGCATCCTCAGTTCACTGGGCGCCCTTGATCCGAGCGTGCCCTCGGCCACCGTGGATGCTCTGCTCTGGTGGCAAGGCGGCCTCGTGCTCGCGGCGCTCGCCGCCGTGCTCATCGTCGCGGCGTCACTCACGACCATGCGACGCGACGTCGAGTAGTGCGAACGGGGGTCGCGATCACGAGCCGAAGCCCATACGCAGACTGCCCCTCGTAGACTGTGAGACGTGAGCACGATCTCGAACGGCGCCCTCGGCTCGACCCTGACCGCGCCCGTCATTCCCCAGCGGCGCGAGCGGCTCGTCCCCGTTGCCGTCGACCGACCGAAGCGCGTGCTGCTGGCCGCACCCCGCGGCTATTGCGCGGGCGTTGATCGAGCGGTCATCGCGGTCGAGAAGGCGATCGAGCAGTACGGAGCGCCCGTCTACGTGCGCAAGCAGATCGTGCACAACGTGCATGTCGTCAGTGAGCTCGAGAAGCAGGGGGCGATTTTCGTCGACGAGGTCGGCGAGGTTCCGCCGGGCTCGCACATCGTGTTCTCGGCGCACGGCGTGAGCCCCGCTGTGGTTCAGGGCGCGGCTGACCGTGACTTGCAAGCGATTGATGCCACGTGTCCGCTCGTGACGAAGGTGCACCGCGAAGCCGTGCGATTCTCGAAACAGGATTACCGCATCCTGCTGATCGGCCACGAGGGTCACGAAGAAGTCGAGGGCACGATGGGGCACGCGCCCGAGCGCATGATCCTCATCGGTACCCCTGAAGAAGCCGACACGGTTGAGGTGCCTGAGGGCGAAGACCTCA
>JBJOPU010000111.1:0-5454 GCA_046050505.1 Actinomycetota bacterium | reverse complement strand
CCGAGTACCCCCCCACCTCACCCTGAACACACGACGACGAAGGAGTCACGATGGCGACGCATCCCGTCACCCTGTTTACCGGCCAGTGGGCCGACTTGACCTTGGAAGAGGTCGCAACGCTGGCCGAGCAGTGGGGCTACGACGGGCTCGAGATCGCCTGCTCGGGCGAACACCTCGATGTGCAGCGCGCTGTGGACGACGACGATTATCTGCAGGGCCGCCTCGACATTCTGAAGCGGCACAACCTCTCGGTCTATGCGATTTCACACCACTTGGCGGGGCAGGCGGTCTGTGACGACCCCATCGACTTTCGGCACCAGGCCATCTTGTCGAGCCGCGTGTGGGGCGACGGCGAACCCGAGGGCGTGCGCCAGCGGGCAGCGGAAGACCTGAAGCTTGCCGCACGGGCTGCCCGCCGCTTGGGCGTCGACACGGTCGTCGGCTTCACCGGCTCGAGCATCTGGCCCTACGTGGCGATGTTCCCGCCGGTGCCGGCGAGCGTCATTGACGGTGGGTACGACGACTTTGCGCGGCGCTGGAACCCCATCCTTGATGTGTTCGATAGCGAGGGCGTGCGTTTCGCTCACGAGGTGCACCCCGGCGAGATCGCGTATGACTACTGGACGAGTGTGCGCTCGCTCGAGGCGATTAACCACCGTGAGGCGTTCGGCTTCAACTGGGACCCGAGTCACATGATGTGGCAGAACATTGACCCTGTCGGCTTCATCGTCGACTTCGCCGATCGCATCTACCACGTCGACTGTAAAGACACGCGCGTGCGACCCCAGAACGGGCGCGCGGGCGTCATGGGCTCTCACTTGCCGTGGGGTGACCCGAAACGCGGCTGGGACTTCGTGTCGACCGGGCACGGCGATGTGCCGTGGGAAGACTCGTTCCGGGCGCTCAAGTCGATCGGCTACGCCGGCCCGATTTCGATCGAGTGGGAAGACGCGGGCATGAGCCGCTTGCATGGTGCTGCCGAGGCCGTGGGCTTCGTGCGGTCGTTGCTGTGGGATCTGCCCGAGCAGTCGTTCGACGCGGCGTTCTCGAACCAGGACTAAACCCGCGAGAAAAGTGAATCACCAGGTCCCCCATTTTGGGGACCCGTGTGCCCCCAACGGGGGACTGCATCGCGTATTCGTTAAGCGCACACTTGATGGCGGGGGACAAACCCGGTCCCCCAGATGGCGGACTTGGCCGACCCGAACGGCCGAGTCCGCGATCACCCCGCCGATTCCCACGGCGCTACCCACACACCCGAACCCGAGGCACCCGATGATCACCCTGCCCTTGATCATGACGTTGTCGCTTGTTGCATTCTTCGCCCTGATCGCTTCCATCGCTGGCACCGGTCGCCGATCACGAGGATCACATCGAGCCTGAGCGCATCCCGCTCGCTCCCTCACTCCTACCCCCGAGAGCCCCGGCCTGCTCCCCCCTAGCGGCCGGGGCTCTGCCTTGTCGTGGCGCTGTTACGGACATTCGACTCGCACAGGGCAGGCTCAAAGACGGCTCATAGGTTCGTGCGCGTTACTGGAGGCATGGCTGACGACGAGCTACCCGAAACCCCCCGCCTGACACGACCCGACGGTTCACCCGTGCGGGCTCTCGTGGTCGACGACGAACCATCGCTCGCCGATCTCGTGTCGATGGCCTTGAAATACGAGGGGTGGGATGTTCGCACCGCGTTGACCGGCCAACAGGCCCTGCAGCACGGCCGCGAGTTCAAGCCCGACGTGGTCGTGCTCGACATCATGCTGCCCGACCTCGATGGTTTGGAGGTGCTGCGTCGTCTGCGCTCCGACGGTACGGATGTTCCCGTGCTCTTCCTCACCGCAAAAGACTCGGTCGACGACCGCGTCGTCGGGCTCACCGCGGGCGGCGATGACTACGTCACCAAGCCCTTCAGCCTTGAAGAGCTTGTCGCGCGCCTGCGCGGCCTCATCCGCCGCAGCACGCTCGTCGTGAGTGAGCGCGCTGACCCCGAGATCACCGTGGGCGATCTGGTGCTCAACGAAGAGAGCTACGAGGTGCGCCGCGGTGACACCGAGATCGAGCTCACGGCAACGGAGTTCGAGCTGCTGCGTTATCTGATGCGCAACCCCAAGCGTGTGCTCAGCAAGGCTCAGATTCTCGACCGCGTCTGGAGCTACGACTTCGGTGGTCGGTCGAGCATCGTCGAGATCTACATTTCGTACTTGCGCAAGAAGATTGACTCTCTCGGCCCCGCGATGATTCACACCGTGCGCGGTGTCGGGTACATGATCAAGCCGGTCGCTTGATGCACGGAGGGTGGTCGCTGCAGAAGCGGCTCGTTGCGGGCATCCTCGTGCTGCTCATGATGGCGACTCTCGCGATCGGTGTTCTGAGCGTCTACTTCTTGCGGGCCAACCTGCTTGCTCAACTCGACGACGAGCTTCGGGTGATCGCCGATCGCATTGAGAACGTCGCTGCACCGGGTCGCGGGCCTGAGCAAAGCCTTGATCGCCCGGGCCTCCCGACGGGCTCGCTCATCGGTCTCGTGCAGTCCGACGGCTCCGCGGTGGCCGCCTACCTCGATCGTGACGCGAACGTTCGCGAGCTGAGCTCGGTGCAAGTGAAAGTGATTGCCTCTCGCACTCTCGGTGATCCCGCGACCGTTCGGCTGCCGGGAGGGCTGGGCGAGTTTCGCGTTCTGGCGACCGCCACAGAAGGCGGCTCCGTGTTGATTGTTGGCTTGCCCACGGCCGAGGTCTCGGCAACCACGGCCCGCCTCGCTGCCGTGATCGCTGCGGTACTCGGCGGCATCCTCATCGTTGCTGCCGTGCTCGGGAGGGAGGTCGTCCGACTCGGCCTGAGGCCCCTTACGCGCGTGCGCGAAGCGGCAACCGCCGTCACGACTCTGCCCCTCGATCGGGGAACCGTCGCGCTCGCCGACCAGTTGCCGACTCTCAACACCGACCCGAGCACCGAGGTCGGGCAGCTCGGGGTCGCATTCACCCGCATGCTCGATCACGTGCAGAGCGCGTTCGACTCGCGTCAAGCGAGCGAGCAGAAAGTGCGGCAGTTCGTCGCCGACGCGAGCCATGAGTTGCGTACTCCTCTCGCCGCGATTCGTGGCTACAGCGAACTGACCCGTCGCAGCAGGCAACCACTGCCCGACGACATTCGACACGCGCTTTCGCGCATCGAATCAGAGTCGGTACGCATGTCGGCCCTCGTCGACGACTTGCTGTTGCTCGCGCGCCTCGACGAAGGCCGTGAGTTGCGCCATGACCCGGTTGATCTCGCCGCGCTCGTGACCGACGCTGTGGCGGATGCTCAAGCAACGTCGCCTGCCCACGACTGGGTCGTGCGCGTGCCCTCCACTCCGGTCGTCGCGGCAGGTGACCAGCATCGACTGCACCAGGTCGTCGCCAACCTGCTCGCCAACGCTCGCGTTCACACGCCCGAAGGCACGCGCGTGACGGCAGCGCTCGGCACGCTCGAGGGTCGCGCGATCATCACCGTGACCGACACGGGCCCGGGCATTCCTGCAGAAGTGCAGCCCGTGCTCTTCGAGCGGTTCGCCCGCGCCGACACCTCACGCTCTCGCGCGACGGGGTCAACGGGCCTCGGGCTCGCCATTGTCGCGGCCGTCGTGCAGGCGCACGGGGGAGAAGTCGCGGCATCGTCCCGACCCGGCGAGACGGTCTTTCGCGTGAGCATTCCCATCGCGCGCTCGGCCGCCGTTCGCCCCGCCGTTGCCCCGACCACACCCCCCTCGGCGCCCACCGCCTAGGCGCTCGGCGTCTCGGTGCACACCGCCGCCCGCCGTTCACTTTGCGCGGCCCGCCGTGCGTGACGTATGCTGGCCTCTTGCCATAGACCGCCGGTCGTTGCCGTGCGCGCTCGCAGATTCGTCTGAGAGTGGTCACGACAACCGAAGGTTCGCACGCTTCTCACGAAGCGCACGACGGCCCGCGCAGGTGTACTGAACTGAAGCCGTGCTTCCTCCACGAGGGGCACGAAGAGGCTCGTGCGCGTGCGCATGAGCCTTTCGTCATGTGTGGGTCCGAACGCTCGTCGAGAGCTCCGGGCGGTGATGGTGAGACCAACCACAATCAAGAGGAGCACCATGGCGAACAAGGAAGCAACGGTCGCCGAGCTGACAGAACTTTTCTCCAGCTCGACCGCCGTTCTGCTCACCGAGTACCGCGGCCTCACGGTTGCACAGCTCAAGAAGCTGCGCGCGAACATCCGTGGCGACGCGTCGTACGCCGTGGTGAAGAACACGCTGACCAAGATTGCGGCCAACGCTGCTGGCATCGACTCGCTCGATGACATGCTCGCTGGCCCGTCTGCCCTCGCCTTCGTTCACGGTGACCCCGTGACCGTGGCCAAGGCGCTGCGTGACTTCGCCAAGGCGAACCCCAACCTCGTCGTGAAGGGTGGCTACTTCGACGGTAAGCCGCTCGACGCCTCAGAGGTCATGAAGCTCGCCGAGCTCGAGAGCCGTGAGGTGGTGCTGGCGAAGCTTGCCGGTGCCGTCAAGGCCTCGCTCTTCGGTGCCGCATACATGTTCAACGCGCCGCTGGCGCAGGCCGCCCGCGCCGTTGACGCGCTGCGGCAGAAGCAGGAGTCCGGCAGCTGATCCTCAGCTGACCGGTTCACGACACGAAACAACTAGAAGGAGTCATCATGGCAAAGCTCACCACTGACCAGCTCATCGAGGCGTTCAAGGAGCTCTCGCTCATCGAGCTCAGCGAGTTCGTCAAGAAGTTCGAAGAGGTCTTCGAGGTCACCGCCGCCGCGCCCGTCGCGGTTGCCGCTGCCCCCGCCGCCGGTGGCGCTGCCGCCGAAGAGGTCGAAGAGAAGTCGTCGTTCGACGTCGTTCTCGAGGCCGCTGGCGACAAGAAGATCCAGGTCATCAAGGAGGTTCGCGCGCTCACGAACCTCGGCCTCGGCGAGGCCAAGGCCGTCGTTGACGGCGCCCCCGGCGTCGTGCTCGAGGGTGTCAACAAGGAGACCGCCGACAAGGCGAAGGCCCAGCTCGAAGAGGCCGGCGCCACCGTCACCCTCAAGTAGTCACCCGCTTCACCTTCGAGAGCCCCGCCCGACGAACGTCGGTGCGGGGCTCTCGTGCGTCGTGGCTAGATCGAGCCGTCGCGGCGCACAGCCGTGCTCGTGCGTACCGTGAGTGCCGTCGGAATCAAGAGATGCTTGTCGAGCGGAGCGGCCGTGGCGTTCTCGAGTTGATTGAGCAGGAGCTCAACAGCTCGGGCGCCTTGAGCGCCAGGCTGCTGTGCGAGAGTCGTGAGGCCGAAAATCTCGGTGAGCGGGTGGCCGTCGATGCCAATGATCGACAAGTCACGAGGAATGCTGATTCCCAACTGACGCGCCGCAATCGTGATGCCGATCGCGATCTCGTCACAGCCAGCGAAGATCGCCGTGGGACGTGTTCGCGGGTCTCCCAACACGGCAAGCCCGACCGCG
>JBJOPU010000110.1:0-5489 GCA_046050505.1 Actinomycetota bacterium | reverse complement strand
AAGCTCGGCTAAATCTGAGCAGGCTCGGTCGGCACACCGAGCGCCGCTGCGTGAGCATCCGCCACGTCGCTGACCGCTCGCTCAAGACCGGGGTCATCACCTCGGGCAAGACCGGCGTACTCGAGCGTGACGCCGTCGTCGTCCGAGTGGGCGACCGAGATCCACACGCGGCGCCGCGGCACGAACAGGCTCACGAGCAGTCCCAACAGTGCCAGCACGGCCGAGATGAACACGCCCTGCTGCGTCGGGTCGTGGTGCACGTCGATGCTCACGAAGCGCGGCAGGCTCGTGAACTCGACCGAACCCAGCCCGTTCGGTAGCTCGGCTTTCTCGCCCAGGGGTAAGACGAGTGACTCGGTTCCGGAGTCGCCGCCCGTGATCTGCGTGAGCTCGTCGGTGTTGAGCGAGTACACGTTGCGCGGAACACCCTCATTAATGCCCAGGTCGCCGACGAAGGCATTGAGCGTCACGACCGGCAGGTCGGGCTCGGGAAAAATCGAGGTCAGGGCGCCCGACTCGAGCGTGGCCGCCGTCGGGTAGAAGAAGCCGATCATTCCGAGTTGCTCGTCCAGACCGTCGGGCACTTTGACCACACCGAGGCTCGTGAGCGTGGCCGTCTGCGGCAAGAACGGCACGGGCTGACTGAAGACCGCGGTGCCGTCGGGGTCGTACACCGTGATCCAGGGCGCGAAGCCGTTGCCCAAGAGGTAGCTCGTCGTTCCGCCAATCGAGAGCGGCTCGTTGACCTTGATCTGTTCGGCGCGCTCGACCCCGTTTTCGACGACCGTGACGGATGCCGTGAAGTCGAGCGGGATGGGCGCGCCCGTCTCGGTGTTGATGTCGTAGACGGCCTCGAACTCATCGAGGCGAATCGAGAACGGATCGAGCCGCGTCTCGTCGAAGAACCGACCGGGGCTGAACGAGTCGAAGCTCGTGAGCTGATTGGTGAAGCTCTGGTCTTGCACGATCACGCGCTGGCCGTTGTAGCCGAATCCGCCGGCCAGCCCGACCGTCAGCAGCACGCCGACGAGAGCGAAGTGAAAGACGAGGTTGCCGGTCTCGCGCAGGTAGCCGCGCTCTGCGCTGAGCGACTCGCCGTAGCGGGCAACCCGGTAACCCGCTCGGCGCAGTACGCGCTCGCCCGCGTCGAGGGTGGCCGCGGCATCCCCCGGCACCTGACGTTCGGTGTGGCCGACGAGGCGACTCAGGCGCGCGGGAGTCGCCGGTGGCGCGGCCCGCAACGCGCGCCAGTGGTGCTGCGTGCGTGGAATCACGCAGCCGATGAGCGAGATGAAAAGCAAAAGGTAGATCGACGAGAACCACACCGAGCTGTAGGTGTCGAACACCTGCAGCGCGTCGAGCACCGCGAAGAGATCGGGGTTGTTGTCGCGAAACTGCACGACGCCATTGGGGTCGGCCGACCGCTGCGGAACGAGCGAGCCCGGAATCGCCGCGACGGCCAACAGCAGCAAAAGCACGAGCGCCGTGCGCATGCTCGTGAGTTGACGCCACGCGAACCGCAGCCAGCCGACAACACCGAGTTTCGGCTGCGCGATGCCCTCCGAGCGTGCGGGGGCCTCACTATCAACGTGGTCAGAGGGGCGTAACGGTTCCACCGATCACCGCCCCGAGGCTCGAGATGAATTGTTGCCACAGCCCGGTCACCATGGCGAGACCGATGAGCATCAGCAGGGCGCCCCCGATGATGTTGATGACACGGATGTTGCGCTTCAGCCAGTCGGTCGCCCCCGCCACCCAGCGAAAGCCGAGGGCCACGAGCAAGAAGGGCACCCCGAGGCCGAGGCAGTAGGCGAGGCCGATGATCGCGGCTCGAGCGATATCGCCCTCGTTGATGACGAGCGCGTTGACGGCGATGAGCGTGGGGCCAATGCAGGGCGCCCAGCCGAGCCCGAACACGATGCCGAGCAGGGGCGCGCCACCGAGACCGGTGGCGACCTGGATGCGCGGCGCGAGCGAACGCTGCAAGAACGAGACCTGCCCGATGAAGACGAGACCCATGAGCATGACGATGACGCCCGCGATGCGCGTGATGAGGTCGATCCACGGCAGCAACAGCAGACCCGCGGTGGCGAAGACGATCGAGAAGCTGACGAACACGACACTGAAGCCGAGCACGAAGAGGGCGACGCCGAGCAGCAGGCGACCACGCCTTTGCTCGAGCTCGGCGCTGCTCGTCACCCCGCCGATGTAGGCGAGGTAGCCGGGCACGAGCGGCAACACGCACGGCGAGGCGAAGGCGAGAAAACCGGCGGCGAGCGCGATCGGCAGGGCCAGCAGCAGGTTGCCGCTCAGCACGATTTCGCCGATCGGGTTGACGGATGCGGCGATCACGCCCGCGAGCATGCTCACGAGTCTTCGGCGAGCACGTCGGTGATCATCGAGCGCAACACGCTCGGTTCACTCACGAGCCCGGAGATGCGCGCGGCCACACGGCCTTGCTGGTCGAGCACGAGCGTCGTCGGCGTCGCGGTGGGCGCTACCTGGCCCGCGAAGGCAAGCCGCACGCTGCCATCATTCACGTCGAGAATCGAGGGATACGTCACGCCGAACTCCTCGGCGAATGACATCGCCGTCGGCGCCTGGTCGTAAATGTTCACGCCGAGAAAGCTCACGCCATCGGGGGCGAACTGCTGCGCGAGCGCCTCGAGGTCGGGGGCTTCGAGACGGCACGGAGGGCATCCGGCGTACCAAAAATTCACGACGAGAACCTCGCCGAGATAGTCGTCACTCGAGACGCTGTCGCCCGACTCGATCTCGCCCGAGAACGTGACAGGCTCGCCACGATCGGCCTGGGCGATGACTGTGTAGGCCCCGTCGCCCGAGATGTACCCCTGGCCTGTGCCTTCGCGGTACTGATTCGCGAGGTCGTCATTGGCGGTGCATCCCGAGAGCACGGCGGCGCCTACGAGGGCGATCGCCACGAGAGCAGTACGAGTGGTGCGGGTGGTCACACGGCCCCCAAGTCGGTCGCGTCGGCGAGCAAGGCCGCGCCGCGCTCTTGATAGCCCACCTCGGTGAAGCGACCATCGACGAACGCGAACGTCGTGATGCTCGAGAGCGAGCAGCGGCGCTTGCGCGGGTCGTGGTGAAGGGGCTCGCCCGCGAGCGCGCGATGGGCCATCCAGATCGGCAATTGGTGGCTGACCATCACGACCTCGCCAGCATCGACGGCCTCGCGCGCGTCGCTCATGGCCGCGAGCATGCGCGCGGCGACATCGGCGAAGGGCTCGCCCCACGTGGGCACGCGCGGGTTGCGCAGCAAGTGCCAGTGGCGAGGGTTGGCAAGCGTGCGCAGGTTCATGCGCTTGCCTTCGAAGCGATTGGTGGGCTCGATGATGCGCGGCTCGGTGCGAATGTCGAGACCGAACGCCTCGGCCCACGGAGCCGCCGATTCTTGCGCGCGTTGCAGCGGGCTGGCAAAGAGCGCGGTCACGGGATGCCCCGCCAAACCCGTGACTGCCGCAGCAGCCATGCGGTGCCCGAGGTCGCTGAGCCCGAAGCCCTCGAGTCGCCCGTAGAGCACGTGGTCGGGGTTGTGCACCTCGCCGTGGCGCACGAGGTGAACGAGGTCGGCCGGCATGCGCTCAGTCTAGAGTTCGGTGCCATTGCGACCGCTGAGAGCGCACCCCGCTCGCCGCGCCCTGCTGGGCGCCAGCCCGCCGGTAGACTCGACCCTCGTGACTCGCACCGTGGTATCCCAGCTCTCTGCTCTCCCCGACGGCCCCGTGACGGTGGCCGGATGGGTCGAGACCGTTCGCGACCAGAAAAAGGTGCAGTTCGTCATCCTGCGCGATGAGTCGGGGGCCCTGCAGCTGGTGAACCCCGCAACGAGAGACCTCGACGAGACCGCTTCGGCCGACGAGCTCGCGGCTGCGGCCCTCACCGAGACCATCGGTGCTCTTGCCCACGGCACGATGATTCGCGTCACGGGCGAGCTCAAGCACGACGAGCGCGTCAAGCTCGGCGGCATTGAGGTCAAAATCGCCACACTCGAGGTTGTCAGCGAGGCCCTGCCCGAGACGCCCATCGCCGACGACTCGGGCCTCGACAAGCGCCTTGACTGGCGTTTTCTCGACCTGCGTCGCCCCGAGGCGAGCCTGATCTTCAAGATTCAGACGACCTTCGAACACGCGCTGCGCACCTGGTGGGTCGAGCGCGACTTCATCGAGATCCACACCCCCAAGCTCATGGCGAGTGCTTCAGAGAGCCGTGCCGAGCTCTTCGAGATGGAGTACTTCGAGACGAAGGCGTACCTCGCCCAGAGCCCGCAGTTCTTCAAGCAAATGGCGCAGCCCGCCGGCTTCGGCAAGGTCTTCGAGATTGCTCCGGCGTTCCGCGCCGACCCCTCGTTCACCTCGCGCCACGCGACCGAGTTCACCTCGATCGACGCCGAGATCAGCTGGATCGACTCGCACGACGACGTCATGCAGATGCACGAGCAGCTGCTCGTGGCCGGGTTCACCGCGGTGGTCGAAAAGCACGGTGCCGCGATCGAGGCGGCGTTTGGCGTTGAGCTGAGCGTTCCGAGCACGCCGTTTCCGCGCATCCCGCTCGCCGAAGCGCGTCAGATCGTGGCAGAGGGGGGCTACGAGATTCCTCGTGCCGATGGCGACCTCGACCCTGAGGGTGAGCGTCGACTGAGCGCGTGGGTGAAGGCGAACCACGGCAGCGACTTCGTGTTTGTGACCGACTATTCGACCGGAATCCGGCCGTTCTACCACATGCGTCGCGAGGGCGACCCGACGATCACGAACAGCTACGACCTGCTCTACAACGGCACCGAGATCTCGACCGGCGCCCAGCGCGAGCACCGCGTCGAAGTGCTCATTGCGCAGGCGCGGGAGAAGGGCCTTGAGCCAGAAGAGCTCGAGTTTTATCTCGACTTCTTCCGCTACGGAGTGCCGCCCCACGGCGGCTTTGGCATGGGCTTGGCCCGCGTGCTCATGCTCATGCTGGGGCTCGGGTCGATCCGCGAGACGACCTACCTGTTCCGCGGACCGACCCGGCTGCTGCCCTAAGGGGCTTAGGTCAGGTCGACTACCGTGGCGCCGCTGGCGCCCTTCATGACCGACTCGACGGCGCTCTTCGCCGACGACTTGGCCACATAGTTCTCGCTTACGGCGAGCGTCTGGCCGTTGGCCGACACGATGCGCCAGAAGTAGGGCTGCTTCTCGCTCTTGCCCTTGACGATCTCGAACTTCATTGGTCACTCCTGTCTGTGGACGACTTTGAACGCCGCCTCTCTCGTGATGCTAAAGGGGCGAAGCGAACGGCACCAGATGCAGCGAGCCCTAAACCGCAAAATCGGGGCGGATGCCCCACCCGGTGTACTGCTGAAGGCGCGCCATGAGGGTCAAGGCGTGCAGTCGCGCGTGGTCGTCGCTGATCGACGAATACACGTCAATCGCCAAGGGTGGCGGCTCGCCAAACTTGGGAATCTCGATCTCAACCCACGCACCGCTCGAGAA
>JBJOPU010000109.1:0-5491 GCA_046050505.1 Actinomycetota bacterium | reverse complement strand
GTCGAGGGCCTCCGCGCGCTCGACATCCCCGCCTTCTCGGTGCAGTACCACCCCGAGGCGGCGGCAGGACCACACGACTCCACTTACTTGTTCGACCGTTTCCGCGACCTTGTCGTGGCTCAGACTGAAAAGGCCACCGCCTGATGCCCAAGCGCGACGACATCAATAGTGTTCTGGTGATCGGCTCGGGCCCGATCGTCATTGGCCAAGCAGCCGAGTTCGACTACTCGGGAACCCAGGCGTGCCGCGTGTTGCGCGCGGAGGGCATCCGGGTCATCCTCGTCAACTCCAACCCGGCGACGATCATGACCGACCCCGACTTCGCCGACGCGACCTACATCGAGCCGATCACCCCCGAGGTCATCGAAGCGATCATTGCGAAAGAGAAGCCGGATGCGGTGCTCCCGACGCTCGGCGGCCAGACGGCCCTCAACGCCGCGATTGCGTTGCACGAGCGTGGCATTCTCGCGAAGTATGACGTCGAGCTCATCGGGGCCTCGTTCGAGGCCATTCACAAGGCCGAAGACCGTCAGCTCTTCAAACAACTCGTGCTCGATGCGGGTGCCGACGTGGCCCGCAGCTACATTGCGCACACGGTCGACGAGGCCGTGACATTCGCCGACGACCTCGGATACCCCCTCGTGATCCGTCCCTCGTTCACGATGGGGGGTCTCGGCTCGGGCTTTGCGCACGACCGGGAACAGCTGATCCGCATGGTCACCGACGGTCTGCACCAGTCGCCGACGACCGAGGTTTTGCTCGAAGAGTCGATCCTCGGCTGGAAAGAGTACGAGCTCGAGCTCATGCGCGACCGCGCCGACAACACGGTTGTCGTCTGCTCGATCGAGAACGTTGACCCCGTCGGCGTGCACACGGGCGACTCGATCACGGTCGCCCCGGCGCTCACGTTGACCGACCGCGAGTATCAAAACCTGCGCGACATCGGCATCCGCATCATTCGCGACGTCGGCGTCGACACGGGCGGCTGTAACGTGCAGTTCGCCGTCGACCCGGCCACCGGCCGCGTCATCGTCATCGAGATGAACCCGCGCGTCTCGCGGTCGAGCGCGCTTGCGTCGAAGGCCACGGGCTTTCCGATCGCCAAGATCGCCGCGAAGCTCGCCATTGGCTACCGCCTCGACGAGATCCCCAACGACATCACGAAGGTGACGCCCGCGAGCTTCGAGCCCACGCTCGACTACGTCGTCGTGAAGGTGCCGCGCTTCGCGTTCGAGAAGTTCCCCGGCGCCGACGTCGAACTCACGACGACTATGAAGTCGGTCGGCGAGGCAATGGCGATTGGTCGCAACTACAGCACCGCGCTGCAAAAGGCGTTGCGCAGCCTCGAGAAGCGGGGGAGCAGCTTCCACTGGCAGGGCGAGCCCGGCGATAAGGATGCCCTCATCACACTCGCCAAGACCCCCACCGATGGCCGCATCGTGACGGTGCAGCAAGCGATGCGCGCGGGTGCAACGATCGACGAGCTCTTCGCCGCGACGGGAATCGACCCGTGGTTCCTCGACCAGATGCAGCTCATCAACGAGGTCGCGGCCGAGGTTGCCGCGGCGCCCGCGCTCACGGCCGAGGTCATCCGGTACGCGAAAGACCACGGCTTCAGCGACGCGCAACTCGCTGAGTTGCGCGGTATCCACGAACTCGCGGTGCGCGAAGCGCGATGGGCAGCGGGGGTGCGACCCGTCTTCAAGACGGTCGACACGTGCGCGGGAGAGTTTCCGGCGCTCACGCCGTACCACTACTCGAGTTACGACGACGAGACCGAGGTCGCGCCGAGCGCAGCGCGCAAGGTCGTGATTCTCGGCTCGGGCCCCAATCGCATCGGCCAGGGCATCGAGTTCGACTACAGCTGTGTGCACGCGAGTTTCGCGCTGCGCGACGCCGGGTTCGAAACGATCATGATCAACTGCAACCCCGAGACGGTCTCGACCGACTACGACACGAGCGATCGCCTCTACTTTGAGCCGCTCACGCTCGAAGACGTGCTCGAGGTCATCCACGCCGAGGCGGCAACGGGCGAACTGGTCGGTGTGATCGTGCAGTTGGGCGGCCAGACCGCTTTGGGTCTCGCCCACGGGCTGGAGCGTGCGGGCATCCCGATTCTGGGCACGACGCCCGACGCGATCGATCTCGCTGAAGAGCGCGGAGCGTTCTCACGCATCCTCGACGAAGCCGGCCTCACGGCGCCGCGCAATGGCACGGCGACCGATGTCGATAGTGCGGTGTTGATCGCCGAGGGCATTGGGTATCCCGTTCTCGTGCGCCCGAGCTTCGTGCTCGGCGGTCGCGGCATGGAAATCGTCTACGACAGTGCGAGCCTCGTGGACTACTTCGATCGCGTCAAAGATCAGGCCATCATCGGCCCTGACCAACCGCTGCTCGTCGACCGTTTTCTCGACGACGCGGTCGAGATTGACGTCGACGCGCTCTACGACGGCGACGAGCTGTACATCGGCGGCATCATGGAGCACATCGAAGAGGCGGGTGTGCACTCGGGCGACTCGGCCTGCACCCTTCCGCCCGTGACCCTCGGCGCTACGGTCATCGACCGCGTGCGTGAGGCGACGCGAGGCATCGCGGCCGGTATCGGCGTGCGGGGTTTGCTCAATGTGCAGTTCGCGATCGGTGCGGGTGTGCTCTATGTGCTCGAAGCAAACCCGCGTGCGTCGCGCACGGTGCCGTTCGTGTCAAAGGCGCTGGGCATCCCGCTTGCCAAAGCGGCGTCGCTCATCATGACGGGGCGCAGCATCCGTTCGCTCGTTGATGCTGGACTGTTGCCGGCCGTCGATGGTTCGACGGTGCCCCTTGATGCCCCGGTGGCCGTGAAAGAGGCGGTGCTTCCCTTCAAGCGGTTCCGCACGCGCGAGGGTGTCATCGTCGACTCCGTGCTCGGCCCCGAGATGCGCTCGACGGGCGAAGTGATGGGAATCGATAAAGACTTCCCGCGCGCCTTCGCCAAGAGTCAAGACGCCGCCTACGGCGGGCTTCCGAAGCAGGGGGTTGTCTTCGTGTCGGTTGCCGACCGCGATAAGCGCGCGGTTGTCTTGCCCGCCCTTCGCCTTCACCAGTTGGGTTTCCACTTGTGGGCGACAGAGGGCACCAACGAGGTTCTCGCACGCTACGGAATCGCCGCACGCGTCGTGCGCAAGCACAGTGGGGCCAATGATGGTGAGCCGTCGATCGTCGACCTCATCAACGCTGGCGAGGTCGACATCGTCATCAACACGCCTTCGGGTCGCTCGGCGCGCGCTGACGGTATTGAGATTCGCACGGCGACGGTCGCCGCCGACAAGCCGCTGTTCACGACGATCGCGACCGTGGGCGCTGCTGTTGCGTCGCTCGAGACCGCGACCGAGCCCGTGACCGTGACGAGCCTGCAGGACTACGCCATCGCTCGGGCGGCCCGCGCATGATCGCCTTCGGTGACCGTTTGAAGTCGGTCGTGGATGCTCACGGCCGGTTGTGCCTCGGAATCGACCCGCACACCTCACTGCTCGAGCAGTGGGGGCTCACGAACGACGCGGAAGGTGCACGCGCTCTTGCCTTGCGTGCACTCGACGCCGCGCACGGCCGAGTCGGGATCGTGAAGCCGCAAGCCGCCTTCTTCGAACGATTCGGTGCAGCCGGATATGTCGCTCTGGAAGAGGTCATTCGCACGGCGCGCGACGGCGGCTTTCTCGTGATTGCGGATGTGAAGCGAGGCGACATCGGCTCGACTGCGGCGGCCTACGGCGAGGCGTGGCTGTCGCCCGGGTCACCGCTCGAGGCTGATGCCATGACGGCCGTTGCCTACCAAGGCCTTGGCTCGCTCGACCCGGTGATTGACCTCGCGTTGGAACACGGCAAAGGTGTGTTCGTGCTCACCGCGACGTCGAACCCCGAGGGTCGTGAGGTGCAACAGTCCGTCAGTGGCAGCGGCCGCTCGGTCGCTGGCCAACTCGCGCGAGACGTTGCCGTTCGCAACGCGAGCGCTCGCGGCTGGGGATCGATCGGGGTCGTGATCGGCGCAACCGAGCCCATCACAGCGAGCGGCATTGACCCCGTGCTCTTACAGCACACTCCTGTTTTGGGCCCCGGCTTCGGCTACCAGGGGTCACGCCTGAGCGCGCTCGACTCGGTCTATGGCGTTGCGTCGAGCTCGGTCATCCCGACGGTCACGCGCAGCGTTCTGTCGGCCGGACCAGAGGGGCTCGCAGCTGCTCTTGACGCGCACCGGGCGGAGCTCGACGCGTGAGTAGCTCGATGCCCGAGGTCGACCGCGCCGCGGCGTCGCGGGCGGCCATCGCGGCGCGACGCGCGCGCGCGACGGTGAAAGATGCCGTGCGGGCGGGGGAGCGAACCGCCATTGATGTTGCGGAAGCAGCGTGGCGGTCGGCGGATGCCCCCGAAGCGAGCATCCGCGTGCCTGAGCTACTCGGCGCATTGCGGGGACTGGGGCCGGCGCGAGTCGCCGACGTGCTTGATGCACTGCAAATCTCGCCGGTCAAGCGACTCGGTGGGCTTGGGCAGCGACAGCGCTCGCGCTTGAGCGCGTGGCTTCGCGCGCGGGAGGGTGTTGCGGGTCGCGGTCGCCTCGTGGTGCTCGCCGGTCCCACCGCGGTCGGCAAAGGCACGGTGTCCACCTTCATTCGAGAGAATCACCCCGACGTTCTTTTGAGTATTTCTGCGACGACGCGTCCCCCTCGTCCGGGCGAAATCGATGGCGTCCACTACTACTTTGTCGATGACGCTGAGTTCACCGCGATGGTCGACCGACACGAATTACTCGAGTGGGCCACCGTACACAACGCCTCGCGTTATGGCACGCCCCGCCCGCCGGTCGAAGCCGCTCTCGCATCGGGCCGCAGCGTGTTGCTCGAGATCGATCTGCAGGGTGCACGGCAGGTGCGCGAGGCGATGCCGGATGCGGTGCTCGTGTTCTTGCTCCCGCCGAGTTGGGAAGAACTCGTGCGGCGGCTTGTCGGTCGAGGAACCGAGTCGCCGGAGGAGCAATCACGCCGGCTCGAGACCGCTCGCGTCGAACTCGCAGCGCAAGACGAGTTTGATGAGCTTGTCGTCAACGACGATGTGCGTCGCGCGGCGCAAGAGGTCGTAGACTTGCTCACAGTGCCCAGCGACGGCGCGCGACCGTCGGGTCGCGCCGGCTCGGCGCGATAGCGAGACCCGCAGACGACGTGCTCCGGGCGAAACGAGAGCGAGCATCCCATGGCTGACAAGAATTCCGGCATCATCGAGCCCCCCATCGACGAACTGCTGTCGAAGGTCGACTCGAAGTACCAGCTGGTCATCTTCGCCTCGAAGCGCGCGCGCCAGATCAACGACTACTACGCCGACCTTCACGAAGGCAGCTTGTTCGACAACGTCGGCCCGCTCGTCGACTCAACCGTCGACGACAAGCCGCTGTCGGTTGCGTTGCACGAGATCAACGAAGACAAGCTCGTTCTCACGCGACTCACGGACTAGGTTTCTGATCGCA
>JBJOPU010000108.1:0-5500 GCA_046050505.1 Actinomycetota bacterium | reverse complement strand
AGCAGGCAACTGGCGGCCCACAGCGGGCTCAGGCCGGCGACGAATTGCAGGTATTGCAGCGCGGCGAAGAAGAAGCCGAACGCCGCGAAGAACTGCACCGAGAGCGAGAGGCTGCCCATGCCGAAGCCGCGCACGGCGAACAGGCGCGGGTCGAGCAGCGGGGCGGGCGAGCGCCACTCCCACGCGACGAACACCACGAGGGCGGCGAGGGCGGCCGCGAGCACGCCGATCGCGAGGGGGTCGTCGATGCCGCGTTCGGGAATCTCGATGATGCCGAAGACGATTCCGCCGACGGCGAGCAGGCTCAGCACCGCGCCAAAACCATCGAAGCGGGGCGGATGCTCGTCTCGCCCCTTCGGAACCACCAACGCCGTGCCCACAAACCCGACGGCCGCAAGGCTCACGTTGAGCCAAAAGAACGACGGCCACTCGAACCACTGCAGCAGCACGGCCGCGGCGAACACGCCAATCGCAGCACCACCGCCGGCCACGCCGACCCACACGCCCACGGCTTTGCCGCGCTCGCTCTCGGGAAACGTCGTCGTGATGACCGAGAGCGTCGTCGGCATGATTGCGGCCGCGCCGATTCCCATGACGGCGCGCAGGGCGATGAGTGCTTCAGGCGTTTCGACGAACGCGGCGGCCGCGGCAGCGGTGCCGAAAATCGCGAGGCCCACGAGCAAGATGCCCTTGCGACCGAGCCGGTCGCCGATGGCACCCGAGGCCAGGAGGAGGCCCGCGAAGATGACGGTGTAGGCATCCACGATCCAGGTCAGCTCGGTCTGGCTCGCGCCGGTCGCGCGCGCGAGGCTCGGCAGGGCCACGTTGAGACCGCTCACCGCTGACACCACGGTCATGAGCGAGAGGCTCACGACAAGCAGCACGATGCGGGTGCGGCGCGGGGTGAGGGTTGCCGGGGTGGTGGATGCCGGGGTGGTGGATGCCGGGGTGCTGGATGGCGGGGTGGTCATTGTGCCATTGTGCACCCGGGGAAGCGTGGAGGGGTTGCTCGAGGGTGGTGGCGCCGCCTGCGCCGCCCTACTCGTCGACGCCCGCGCCGCGCCGCTCTACTCGACGCCGCCTTCGCCGCGCCGCCTTCGCTAGAACCGCCGTGACCCGTGCCGCGTCCCCCGGCGCCGCCCTCGCCACGGCTGCCTTTGCCGGTCGATTGGCCACTCGCGATCGCGCGCGCGACCTCCCTGTGTATACCGCGCCCCAATGTCGGTAGTCGAATGTATGTTCGAATCACTGAACCGCAAGCGCTAACGAGAGGGGTGCAACATGACGACCACGCTGGCTACTGCGTTTCGCGTTGCTGACGCACCTACGCCTTTCACCGCCGCGCCCCTTCTTACCGACGTCGCGGCGCCATGCTCAGCCGCGCCCCACGCTGTCGACGTCGCGGCGCCGCCCGCCGCCGCACACACAGCGACTTCCCGCGCGATCGTGCCGCTCTCCCCCGAATCAGCAGCGCCCTGCGTTGCCGACGCGATGACCGCTGCGGTGGATGCCCTCGCCAACGTTCCCCGCGACCTCACCCTCTACCGTTCCCTCGGCGACGACGCGTTGCTCGAGCTCACGCGGGTGGCTTCCGACGAAGTACGCCTTGCTCAACTGCACGTATCTCTTCTCTCTGGCGAGATCGCTCGGCGCTCGGCCGTCGAGCTCGGCTCCGACGGGCTCGCGCAACGCACCGGGCACCGCACGGCCGATGAACTCGTGCGCGTGACGACCGGCACTCGCGCCGCTGACGCACGCACGGCCGTGCGCGTCGGAATAGCGATGGCAAGCGCGGCGTCGTCGAGCGAGCGCGATGGCGGCGCCGCTTCGAGCGCCACTCTTGCGGGAGCCGCTGATGCATCGCCGGCGATCGGCGCTGCGGTGCTTGACGGGCGCGTGAGCGTCGCCGTGGCCGACGCTGTACGTCTCGGGCTCGGCGCCCCCTCCCCCGCGCTCACGGCCGAGATGCTTGACGCTGCGGCCGAACAACTGCTCGCGCGAGTCGCCGGGCTTGACGCCGACCGCGCTGGGCGCGAAGCGCGAGCCATGCGCGACGACCTCGACCTGCTCGGTCTGCCCGAGCGCGAAGAGTCGCGCCGCGCGCAACGCTCGTTCCGCCTCGGACGGCGCCCCGACGGCATGGGATACGCCCACTGGGTGCTCGACCCCGAAACCTTCGCGGTCGTGAGCGACGTCTACGACCGCGTGACCTCACCGAAGCGCACCATGCCGAGTTTCGACGACGAGCCCGATTCGGCGGCTGGCGCGGTCGATGAAGATCGCACTCCCGAACAGCGTGCGAGCGACACGTTCGCCGAGCTGCTGCGACAGGGCGTCGGTGCTGACACGTCCCAATTGCTCGGCGATGGTCCGATCGGGGTTCGCGTCGTCGTCACGGGCACGGCCCTCGACACGAGGCATGGTCGCGGATTCTTCGAAGGACAGACCGACGCCGTCTCGATCGCCACTGTCGAGCGCATCGCCTGCAGTGCCGGCAGCGTTGTCCTCACGGTCGACGGCTCTGCCGAGAACGCGGGCCAACCTCTCAACCTGGGCCGCGAACGCCGACTTTTCAGCCGCGCCCAACGCATTGCCCTCGCAGCACGCGATGGCGGATGCCGCTGGCCCGGCTGCGAACGACCACCATCCTGGTGCGAAGCACACCACATCGACCACTGGCAGCGCGACGGCGGACGCACCGATGTCGCCGACGGAATCCTCCTCTGCCGACATCATCACCTTCTCGCACACAACAACGGGTGGGAGATTCGGCGCGATGGGCCACGGTACCTGCTCGTGCCGCCCGATTACCCGAGCGGTGCAGTGCGAGAGATGCCGACGCGCAGCCAGGCGCTTCAGGATGCACTGCGCGCGGGAGTGCGTGCGAGCGCGTGAGTCCGTGCGCGCATGACAGGCTGAGCACATGAACGCTCGCGCTGACCACGAGCCGGTCGTGCTCATCACCGGGTTCGAACCCTTCGCCGGAGCACCCGTCAACCCGAGCGGCGAGCTCGTACGACGCCTGACTGAGCTCGGGCATCCCGATTGCCGCATCGTCGGCGACGTACTGCCCGTCTCGTTCGACCGCGCCGCCGGCCTCCTCGCCGCAGCGATCGACGCCCACGACCCCGACATCGTCATCGCCCTCGGACTCGCCGAATCGCGCCACGCCATTACCCCCGAACGTGTTGCGATCAACCTCGCCGATGCCCGCATTGCCGATAACGACGGCGCCCAACCGCGCGACGCCGAAATCGAACACGGCGGACCGGCCGCACGCTTCACCGGCCTTCCCGTCAAGGCGATCACCCACGCACTGGATGCCGCCGGCATTCCCAGCGACGTCTCGCTCACCGCAGGCAGTTACGTCTGCAACCACGTCTTCTACGAACTCATGGGAATCGCAGCCGCGCGGCCAGGGCTGAGAGCGGGATTCATCCACGTGCCCGCGACACCGCAGTTGGGCGGCAGCCCGCAGTTCACGCTCGACGAGCTCGAGCGCGGCATCCGCATCGCGATCACCACCACACTGTCAACGCACGACGACGTGGCTCACCTCGGCGGGAGTACCCACTAGGTGAGCGAGAGCGCGCACACGCCGCACAGCGGATCGAGCACGACCGCCGCCAGCGAGAGCGCGCACCCGCCGCGCGGCGCGTCGAGCACGAACGCCGACCGCGAGACCGCGACCACAAGCGACGCGAAAGAAACCGGGCACGTCAACCGTGCTGTCATCCGGGTGGCGGCGGCGCTCATCATTGACGACGCCGGGCGCCTGTTGCTGGTGCGCAAGCGCGGCACGAGCGTGTTCATGCAACCGGGCGGCAAGTACGAACCCGGCGAGTCCGGTGCGCAGACCCTCGCGCGCGAACTGCACGAAGAGCTCGGGCTCACACTCTCCCCCGCAGCCCTCGAACTACTCGGCACCTTCACGGCACCCGCCGCCAATGAAGCCGGCATGCTCGTCGAAGCCGAAGTCTTTCGTGCCGCAATCACCGAGTCGACCGGCAGCCCGGTCGCGGGTGCGGAGATCGACGAGCTGCGGTGGGTGCATCCGCACGAGTTCGGCGGCCTCGCGATCGCCCCCCTCGTGATCGACTGCATGCTCGACCTGTTGGAGACCCCATGACCGTCGACACTGTTGAACCAGCAAGCGTTCTGCCGTGGAGCGCCCTCGAACAGGTTCTCGATTCAACGAGTGAATCACGACACTGTTGGTGTCGGTGGTGGCTCACCACCAACGCCGCATACTCGGCTCTCTCGGACGATGATCGGCGAAACACCGCTCAGGCCGGCCACGCCGCATCGACCCTGCGCGGGCTGTTGCTGCGCAGAGACGGCGAGCCAGTCGGCTGGGTCAGCGTCGCGCCGAGACACGACTACATACGGCTGCCCCGCACCAAGGTCATCGCCGACGGCACTCCCGACCGCGACTTCAGTGACCCGACAATCTGGGCGATCGTCTGCTTCACCGTCGCCCCCGGCCACCGTCGCACCGGGGTCGCTAGGCGCCTCGTGAACGCCGCAATCGAGCACGCAACCGCGGGCGGTGCGACACGCATCGAGGCGTATCCGATCGACACGGATGCGCAGCTCGAGCGTGGCCGCACCCTGCGATCAGACGACCTGAACACGGGCACCCTCGCGCTCTTCACTGCTGCCGGATTCATCGAAGTCGCGCGGCCCCAACCCACACGGCCCATCGTTCAGCGGAGAACCACCCCAACTGCGGGCTCGGCCGAGCCATTAGCGTAAAGCTATGGCGCTCGAGCTCGACACCTTCGGCATCACGGCGCTGATTCTCGCGCTCGCCGCCGCGGTCGCGTTTCTTGCCAACCGCGCTCGCCAACCCCTCATCATCGCGTTCATCGTCGTCGGAATCGTCGTCGGCCCGAGTGCCCTCGACTGGGTGCACGAAGCCGAAGCTCTCGAACTCTTCGCCGAAATCGGCATCGCGATTCTGCTGTTTTTGGTCGGCCTCAAACTCGATGTCAATCTCGTGCGCTCGGTCGGCCCCGTCGCCCTCGCCACCGGGCTCGGCCAAATCGTCATCATGGCCATCGTCGGCGTTGGCATCGCCCTACTCTTCGGGCTCGACCTCGTCGCGGCTGCCGTCGTCGGCGTCGCGATCACGTTTTCGTCCACGATCATCGTCGTCAAACTGCTCACCGATCATCGCCAACTTGATCAGCTGCACGGCCGGGTCGCCCTCGGCCTGCTGATTGTGCAAGACGTCGTCGTCATCATCGTCATGATCGTGCTCACGAGCATCGGCACGGGCGCGGCCGACGGTGCC
Organism: Actinomycetota bacterium; assembly: GCA_046050505.1. Lineage (GTDB taxonomy): Bacteria > Actinomycetota > Actinomycetes > Actinomycetales > Microbacteriaceae > Microcella. Next base: position 204 of record JBJOPU010000108.1, on the reverse strand, counting down.
TCGTTCGATCTGGGCGCTGAAGCGCTGCGCATCCTGTTGGGCGGCGGCGGACTTTTGGTCGGCATCGGCGTCGCCATGCGCTGGGCGTTGCCGTGGTTACTCGACCGCGTTGCCACGAGCCAAGAACTGCTCATCGTGTGGAGCGTCGCGTGGGCCATCGGCGTCGCCGCGCTCACTGACGTGCTCGGGTTCTCGATCGAAGTC
>JBJOPU010000107.1:0-5519 GCA_046050505.1 Actinomycetota bacterium | reverse complement strand
GGTCGGCGAGAACTCACCGAAGTAGACGCGCGGCTCGTAGTCGCCGAGCTCGGTCGTGAGCGAACCGGCTGCCGGAATACCGCCCTCGAGGAACTGCGGGCGACCGTCGTCGGTGCGCTGGTTGCCGTAGGCGGCCACCACGCCATAGCCGTGCGTAAACACGATTGTGTTGTTGTACCAGTTCTGCGAGGTCTGCCCATCGGGGTTGAGCTCGCGCAGCGAGATGACCGTGTCTTGCGTGCGGCCGTCGATCTCGTAGCGGTCAACATCGAGGAACTCGGGGAACTGGTAGTACTGGCGGAACTGCTCGAGCTGAGCGAAGGCGTCAGAGACGAGAGCCGGGTCGATGATGCGGATGTTCGCCGTCGTCTCCGCATCCTCTCGAAGCGCCCCCTGCTCAGCGTCAGTAACCGCGTCGTAGGAGATCTCTTCGATGCCCGACACGTTGTAGGCGTCTCGAGTGGCTTGGATATTGCGTTCGATGAACGGCGCCTCGAACTCACGCGCGTTGGGCTCAACCTGGAAGCGCTGCACGATCCACGGGTAGACGCTGCCGATGAGCAGACCGCTGATGACAAGCAAAGCGGTGCCGACGATCGGCAAGCGCCAGCGGCCGATGACCGCCGTGATCAAGAAGAGCACGGCAACGAGCAAGGCGATGCCCGCGAGAATGGCGCGGCTCGGAATGGTCGAGTTGACCTCGGTGTAGCCCGCGCCGATGGCCAAGAAGCCGTCGCTCGGCTGAATGACCGTGGCGTACTGGTCGAACCAGATGCTCACGCCCTGCAGAGCGATGTAGAGCGCTGCCGTGAGCGCGAGCTGAATGCGCGCGGTACGCGAGATGCGAATCTCACGACCCGTCACGCTGATGGCGCCGTAGAGGTAGCTCGTGGCGACCGCGGCGAGGCCCGCGAGCAACACCACGGCTGAGGCGAAAGCGATAACGCCACGCCAGAAGGGCAGCTCGTAGACGAAGAACGAGATGTCGAGCCCGAACTGCGGGTCGAGCTGGCCGAACTCGGTGCGGTTCCACCACTGCAACACCATCTGCCACTGGCCAGCAGCCGTGACACCCGCGAAGAGGCCCAGCACGGCAGGGATGCCGAGCATGGCAACGCGACGCAGCGGCTCGACGACCTCTTGGTAGCGGTCGAGCTGCGAGTTGAGCTTCGCGTACATCGGGCGAGCCCGGTAGGCGATCTGCAAGCTCGCCCAGACGGGCACGAACATGCCGACGAAGCCGACGAGGAACATGCCACCCGTGGCGAGCCACTGGGTGGTCAGCACGTTCAGGAAGCCCAGCTGGTCGAACCAGAGGATGTCGGTGTAGACGTTCGCGAAGACGAAGAACAACACGACCAGTACACCGACGATGGCGGCACTAATCGCGAGAGTCGCGCGGGAACGGTTGGCGGGCGGCGTTGCGGTGGACGTCACGAGGAGGCTCCCAGAGTCGGCGGGCGTTCGCGCCCAGACTACTGGGGAGACCCTTGGAACTGGCCCGGTTCTTGAGGGCTGTTCGCCCTCAGCGTTCGCAGCGGGCGAGCGTGCTCAGATCGCCGTCATCGGCGATCGTCTGCAACACCTCGATGGCATCGTCGAGCGTTGCGACCGCGAACACCTCCAAGTCGCCAGGCACGTTGCCGACCACCTCAGTGCAGTTGGCGATCGGTGCCAAGAACCACTCGGCTCCCGCGTCGACAGCTCCATACATCTTTTGCACGATTCCGCCGATGGGGCCCACGGTGCCGTCGGCGGCAATCGTTCCCGTGCCGGCAACATCTTCTCCGCCCGCGAGCGAGTCGGGCGTGAGTTTGTCGATGATTCCCAGCGCAAACATCATGCCCGCGCTCGGGCCACCGACGTTCTGCAACTCGATGTTCACCTCGAACGGAAAGACGTATTCGCCCGCGATGAGCACGCCAATAACGGGCACCCGCTCTTCGCCCTCACTGAGCTCGGGAGTGACCTCGACGGTGCGATCCGTACCCGCGCGCACGATGTCGATCGACACGGGGTCGGCGGTGCCGTTGGCCGCGATCGCGGCGCGCAGCGCCGTGACATCCCGAACCGGTTCGTCATTCACGGCGACGATGATGTCGTCGCTCCGCAACGTGCCGTCAGAGGGGCCATCGGCGACGGCCTCCACCACGCGCAGCTGGCTCTCATACGGCTCACCGATCGCCCGAAGAGCGGCGGCAATAGCTTCTTGCTGCGAGTTCTCCATGTCGATGCGGCTCTGTTCGCGCCGGTCTTCCGTGCTGACCCCTTCGGGGAACACGGCGTCGACTGGCACGACCGCCTGGCTCGGATCAAGCCAGGCGCGGATGACCTCGAACCACGTCGGCGGCTGGTCGCGATTGCCGAAGACGTTGACGGTGAGCAGGCTCAGGGAGCCCTCGGTGTCGAACGTTGGCTCGGTCGGAATCTCGATGAGGGGCAACTCTTCGCCGTCGACCGTGACCGTGCCGAGGGTGTCGAACACGGGGCCGGGGCGTTCGATGACGTACGGCGAGGGCAAAACCGCGAGCCCGAAGACCCCAAAAAGCGTGAGGGAGAGCAGCAGCCAGCCGACGCGGCGGGCGCGAACTCGGGAATCCTCAATCGTCGGGTCGTACCCGTCGGCGAATGCGTCGCCGCGGGTCTCGTCGGTGAACAGGCTCACCGGGCTCCTCTCGAGGGTGCTCTACTCGGCCCGCGTCGTCGGTGGGCAGGTGTTCGCCCACGGCGCAGAGCCGCGGGGGTCAGCCTAAGCGAAAACCCATCGGGCTCCGAGGCCATCGCACTAGCGTAGGCACCATGGCTGAAGATCCCCTTGGCGGGGCCGACGACGAATTTCGCGAGATGTTGCGCCGCTTTCTCGCCGGCGAGGGCGACCTCGACCCCGCGAAACTCGCGGGAGCGGCGGGCCTGCCCACCGACCCGCTCATGGTCGCGCGACTCATGGGGCAGCTGCAGAAAGCCATGAACGCGAGTGGCGACGGCGTCGATTGGCAGTTGGCCAAAGACGAGTCGGGGCGTATTGCCGCCCAAGGCTCTATTCGCTCGAGCTCGACCGACCTCGAGCAATTGCGGCAAGCGCTCAACGTTGCCGCGCTGTGGCTCGACGAAGCGACGTCGATCACGCAGCTCACGTCTGAGCCCACTCTCATCACGCGCGCCGACTGGGCTCGACTGACCCTGCCGGTGTGGACTCAGCTGGCCGAACCCGTAGCCACCTCGATTGCTGACTCGCTGACCTCAGTGCTCGACCAGCAGGTTCCCGAAGAGCTCAAGGGCATGGTCGCCAACGCCGGGCAAATGATGCGCTCGCTCGGCGGCACGCTCTTTTCGCTGCAGCTCGGCCACGTGGTGGGCCAATTGTCGGGTGAAGTCGTCTCGGGGGGCGACATCGGTATTCCGCTGCTGCCCGGGCGCGACGACACCGATGTGCAAGCGGCACTCATCCCGCAGAATCTCGCGGCATTCGGCGAGGGCCTCGACATTCCGGCCGATCAAGTGCAGCTCTACTTGGCGGTGCGGGAACTCGCTCACGCACGTCTGTTCCGGCATGCGCGCTGGCTGCGGCAACACCTCATCAGCGCCATCACCGACTACGCGCGCGGCATCAGCATCGACACCGAGCGCCTCGAATCACTCGCGGCCGACTTCGACCCAGCAAACCCCGAGAGCTTGCGTGAAGCGCTCACGAGCGGTGCGCTGATTCCGCCGAAGACTGACGCCCAAGTGGCCGCGCTCGGACGCCTCGAGACGACGCTCGCGTTGATCGAAGGCTGGGTCGACGTCGTCACGGCGCAGGCTACGAGCAGACTGCCGAAAGCGGATGCGGTCGCCGAAACCGTGCGTCGCCGCCGAGCCTCGGGCGGCCCGGCCGAGAGCGCCTTCTCCACGCTCGTCGGGCTCGAGCTGCGACCTCGACGGTTGCGCGAAGCGGCGGCGTTCTGGCAGAGCATCACCGACGCGGTGGGTGCGGGGGGCCGCGACGGCCTGTGGGCGCACCCCGACTTGCTGCCGGGGGCGGACGACATCGACGACCCCGCCCGCGTCATCGCGGTGCTGCAGGGCGGCGCGACCGCCGAACCCGATGCTCTCGACCAGGCGCTCAGTGACTTGCTCGCCGACGACAGCGGCGACCGGCCCATCGAGGGTGCGCCCGGCGATGCACCCGAGGAGCCCTCGGCCTAGTCGCGTACGGGGGGTTGTGGATGCGCGGCGCGAGATCGCCGCCCCGCCCCCATCATGTGCGGCATGACGCTGAGACTTGACCCCCGCCGCCCCATCGTGTGGCGCACGCCGCACAGCCTGCAGGTGGGGGTGGACCCGGTTGTCGCCCGCCTCGACGACGTGAGCGAGGGCGACACCCGGCTCATCGATGCGCTCGTTGTCGGAGTTCCCCGCTCGGGCCTCGATCTGCTCGCCGAGGTGGCGGGGCTCGCAGCTGGTCGAGTCGACGCCGTGCTGGCCGCGCTGGCTGGCGCCCTACTGACAGCCCCTGCGCCGACGGATGCCCCCCGCATAGACGTCGTCGGCACAGGCACCGGCGCCCAGCGCATTGCCGCCGTGCTGCTCGAGTCGGGCTATGCCGCCACCCTGCGCGCGCCGGGCAGCCGTGCCACGCGTCGACCCGCGCCGCACGCCGTCGTGCTCGTAAGCGCCCACGTCATCGACCCCGTCGAGCACCAGCGCTGGCTGCGCGCCGACGTGCTGCACGTTCCCGTCGTGTTCGGCGAGGCGGGAGTGCGGGTGGGGCCGCTCGTTGACCCTGGCGCGTCGGCGTGCCTCGCGTGCGTCGAGCAACATCGCACTCGATCCGACGCCGCGTGGCCGGCCATCGCCGCGCAGCTGTGGGGCACGCAGGCGGCTGCGGAAGCAGCCGCCCTCGCGACCGAGGCCGCCGTTGAGGTGGTGCGGCTCGTGCGGGGGCGCGTCGTTGAGCGCAGCATCCGAATCGATGCCGATTCGGGCGAGCGCTCGACGACCCGCTGGTCAGTGAGCGATCGCTGCGGGTGCCAGGGCTTGCCGGAGGCTAGCGCTCTTTCGGCGCGCGAACCTCGTCGAGAAAGCGGCTCGGAGCCCGATCGGCGCGTGCGGCCGTCGCACGAACGGCCCACGACAGTTCGAGCACCTTTCGCGCTCGCGTAATGCCCACGTAGAACAGCCGGCGTTCTTCGTCGACGGCCTCGAGCCCCTGCGCGAACGTGATGGGCACGAGCCCTTCGCTGAGGCCCACGATGTAGACGCAATCCCACTCGAGGCCCTTGGCCGCGTGGAGCGTCGAGAGCGTCACGGCCGATCGGGTGGGCGCATGCTGTTGTTGTTGACGGCGCTGCAGCTCGCGCACAAAGTCGGGCAATGTCGTGCCCGCGGGGGCCTCTTCGGCAAGACCCAGCAGCGCGTTCATGCTCTGCCACTTCGCTCGCTCGGCTCCGCCACCTTCGGGCGGGTCTTGCCGCCAGCCGAGCCCGCGCAAGACATCACTCACACTCTTGAACAGGGGCTCGTCGGTGATCGCGATCGAG
>JBJOPU010000106.1:0-5534 GCA_046050505.1 Actinomycetota bacterium | reverse complement strand
TGGATGCGCGCGCGAAAGTTGTCCCAACTAGTGACCGATCGACGCGCTTGAGTACACCTCGCCGAGGTCCGCGGGGGCTCGTGCGGTGCAACGAGCGGGCCCGCGGCCATCGCGGCCATCGCACGCGCGAGGACATCCCTTTACGCCATCGCGGGCGCCACCTCGCGCAGCTTCCACCGTCTCGGCGCGACCCACCCGCCGTCGCGCAATCGTCGTGCGATCCGACTCATCAGCTCGCGGGGGTCGTCGAAGACGTCGGCGCGGGTTGCGCGCACGGCGCGCCATCCTTCGTCGGCATAGCGGTCAAATCGGCGCACATCGGTTGCGAACTGCCGGCGCGACGTTCGGTGCCCGTCGCCCTCGTACTCGACCAACACCCTAAAGTTCGGCCAAGCAAGGTCGGCCTCAGCCGTCCACCTTTCGGACGACAACGCGGTCGAGTGCACAGGATGCGCGACCACAGGTTCGGGCAACCCCGCGCTCGCGATCATGAGGCGCAACAGCGTCTCGGCTCGCGAGCGCACGCCCGCTCGACGCAGCGGCGCGGCGCGCGCGAGCCGCACAAACCCCGGGCGCCCTGGCCCGAGCTGCAGCGCCGCGAGCATCGGGTCGGGCCGCCTCTCAACTTTTGCCCGCCGCAGCATCGCATCGGCAAGCGCCACGAGATCGGGCACTGCCACCTGTGTCGCGCACGTCACGAGAGTGAGCGGCTCGTCGACCACTGACACCGGAAGCGCCTCGCCCGTGCTCGGTGCGACCACGAACCGCTGCTCAAACTGAGCGGGCGCGAGGTCAATGCTGTGGCCGTGCACCCCCGCGATCCTCGGAGCGCGACGCGGTCGCGGCACCGAGACATGCAACCGCGAGTCGAGCCGCAAGGCGAGAGGAAGCGGGAGTCCGCGCACGGCGGCTGCCGACGAGTGGCTGATTGCGGCACCAGTGCCGAGCAACAACCCGAGGGCGTGAGCGCGCTGGACGATTTCCGTCAGGTCAACCCGATGCGTCGCGACTCCTCGGTACGGATGGTCGACGTCAACTCGACGAGTGCGCGCGTAGGGCATCCGCCCACCGACGACGGATGCTCGCACAACCCACGCGTCGTCAACCACTGTGCTCGGCTCGGGCTCACGAGTCATGCCGCACACCGTGCCACCACCGGACCGCTCACTCGCCTGCAACCATCGAAGACGCCCGTCGGTCACTCGTTGCACCCACATGAGGAGGAGGCCGTAACAACTGCCCGATAATCGCACAGGGAGCACACTGCCAAACCCCTAGGCTGAGCGGCAAACCACGACGAGGAGGCCGCATGCTCGAGGCACTGGCGGCCGGAGGCATCGGTCTCGGCGCCGCGAGCTTTCTCGTGGTGGGCGCCGCCGTCGGCTGGTTCGTGCGAGTGCCCACGGGAGTCGTGGCCGGCGTCATGGCGTTCGGCGCGGGCGCGCTCATCTCAACACTCGCGTTCGAGCTTGTCGGCGAAGCGCACGACGTGGGCGGGCTCGTGCCGACCCTTGCCGGGTTCATCGGCGGTGCCGTGATCTACGTGCTCGCCGACCTCGCGCTCGCACGCCAAGGGGCGCGAGCACGCAAACAGTCCATTGCGCTGCAGAGTGAGGCGGGTGTTCACGCGGCCCCGGCAGCCGCGGCCAGCGCGAGCGTCGGGCTCGCCGTGGCCATCGGGGCACTGCTCGACGGGGTGCCCGAGAGCCTCGTGCTGGGGTTGTCGATCGCGCAGGGTGGTGCGGTGAGCATCCCGCTGCTCGTCGCGGTTGCCGTGTCGAACATTCCTGAAGGGCTCGCGAGCGCGGCGGGCATGAAGCACGAAGGTCGCAGCGCCCGCTATGTGTTTGGCGTGTGGGGCGGTATCGCCGTGATCTCGGGCGTTGCGGCGATGCTCGGTTTCGTGGTGCTCGCGAGCGCCCCGCCCGACATCGTGGCCGCCGTCACCACCATTGCGGCGGGCGGCATTCTGGCGATGATCGCCAACACGATGATTCCCGAAGCGTTCGCGGCCGACCGCTCGTTCACAGGCCTGTGGTCAGCCCTCGGATTCGCGCTCGCGTTCGCGCTCTACCAGCTCGGCTGACGCGACCTACGCTCCGAGCGCCTCGCCGGCCGCGTGCAGCCGCGCGATGAGCTCAGGCACCTCGTCGACCGTGCGGCAGAACATCGCCGGCTTGAAGCAGATGCTCGTGTAGCCCTGCTCGAGCTGTCGGGGCAGAGCAGCGAGGGCTTCGTCGAGGTCGGCAACAGCATCCGGACCATCAAAGCGGCCCCGGATGCCCCCGACGAGCTCGAGCTCACTCATCGTTCGCCCGGCGTCGGTCATGGCGCGCTCAAGCCCCGCGAGGTCGTCGGCCGTCAGCGTGCCGAACGGGTTCAGGCCGGACCCGTACTGCACGATGCGCCGCACGAGCGGCGGGTGCATGCCCTGCCCGCCAAACCACAGTGCGGGGCCGCCCGGTCGAAAGGGCCCCGGCTCGAGCCACACGTCGTCGAAACGGTAGAACTCGCCCTCGTGCCGCACGGGCCCGCCCTGCCACGCGCGCGTGACGATGTCGAGCTGCTCGTCGAGAATCGCCCCGCGCCGATGGAAGGGCATTCCGAGCGCCGCGTATTCGTCGTCGTGCCAGCTGACCGTGGGCAGCACGACAAGCCGGCCCTGCGACAGCAAGTCGAGCGTGCCGAGGTCTTTCGCGAGCAGCAGCGGGTGCCGCAGCGGAAAGATGATCGCGCCGGCCACCAGGCGAAGCGTCGTCGTCGCTTGCGCAATCGCCGACATCAGCACGAGCGAACTCGGCCACGCCGTTGCGGGGTCTTGATTGCCGGGGGCGGCGTAGTCGCGCAGGTTCTCCATGACGCCGTTGGCACCGGCTGATGCGCCAAGCGCAATGTGGTCGCTCAGCATGACCGCGTCGACTCCGTGCCGCTCGGCTGTGACGGCCAACTCGACGAGGCCGCCAAGATCGCGCGGATCAACGATCGCGTCATTCTCGGTCAACACCATGACCCAACGGATGCTCAACCCGGCCTCCTCGCCATCGCCATCGTTCGGCCCCAAACGACACTCGTGGGAGACGCTATCGCATGTCACGGGCCCGTGCTCCGAGAAAGTGCGAGAAGGTTCTCGCAAAACTCGCTAGAGTGGGCGAGTGAAGAAGGTCCTTCTCGCGCAATTCACCGTTGCGCCCTCCGGCGCCGAGGTGGTTCGCCAACTCGTCGTCGAGTATGCGCACGCTGTTCGCGCCGAAAAAGGCAACCGACTCTTCTCTCCGACAACGCGCGTTGACGACCCCCACACCTACGTCATCTTCGAGGAATACGAGAACGACGCCGCCTTCGCCATGCACCTCAGCACGGCACACTGCGCAGCCTTCAACGTCGCCATCGCCCCGTGGATCGACGGTGGCGCGACGACGCTCATCGACCTCGTCGACGTCGAATCAGGAGGCGGCGCACCCGAGGAGTGGGCGCGCGTCTAGCGCTCTCGCGCCCTGCTCCCCCGGCGCTCGGCGCCGACCGCGCTCAGTCGAGCTCGTGCCGCCACGGCGGCTGCGCACCCGCGCGCGTCACCGTGATGGCGGCGCAGCGCCCCGCGAAAGCAAGAAGTTCCTCAACGTCGATCGATGCGAGTGCGCGCTCGCGATCAGCACCGAACGCCTCAACGACGCCCTGATCGATCAGCGCGGCGATGAGACCCGCCATGAACGAGTCGCCGGCACCGATCGTGTCAGCAACCTCGACGCGCGGCGGCGCGAACTCAACTACGCCGGTGCGCGAGACCGCGATCGTGGATGCTCCCCCGTCGGTCACCACGACGAGCGCGGGCCCCCGGCTCAACAGATGCTGCGCCGCCTCAACAAGAGTCATCGAGTCGTAGGCCCACGCGAGATCTTCGGCGCTTGCCTTGACCACCTGGGCGAGAGAGCAAAAGCTCTCGACGCGCTCGCGAGCGAGCTCGACCGAGCCCATGATCTGAGGGCGCAGGTTCGGGTCGTAGGTGACGAACACGTCGTCCGTCTGAGCACGGATGAGCGCGTCAACCTGGGTCGCCCCCGGCTCGAGCACCGTCGCGATCGAGCCCGTGTGCATGAGGCGGGTCGCGGGTGCGACAGCGAAAGAATCCGGCAGTTGCCAGTGCATGTCGAACACGTACGACGCCGAACCTTCGGCGTCGAGCGTCACCGCTGCCGTCGAGGTTGCCCGGTTGACACCAGAAGCGGAGTGCACGCTCTGCACTCCGCTCGCATCGAGGTGGGCGCGCAGCCACTCGCCGTGGGCATCCTCGCCCAAATATGTGACGACGTCGACGGCAAGGCCCAGGCGCGCCGCGCCGACGGCGACATTCAGGGGGCTGCCACCCGCGTGATCGACGACCGAGTCGCCCGAGCGAACAATGTCAACGATCGACTCGCCGACCACGCAGATGCGCGTGGCCGGCGAGTCGTGACGGATGCCCGCCGCCGTCACGCGTCAGTCGTGGGCTCGGCGTCAGCGGAACCCGTGATCGCCGCGATGAGCGAGTCGGGAGTGAACTCTGACGTGGGGGCATCGCGCACGATGCGACCGAGACGCAACACCACGATACGGTCGGTCACGTCGAGCACGTGAGGAAGCGTGTGGGAGATGAAGATGACGCCCAAGCCCTTGGCCTTGGCGGCGCGGATGACGTTGAGCACTTCGCCCGCTTGGCGTGCCCCGAGGTGGTTGGTCGGCTCATCAAGAATGATGACCTTGCGTGCCCATGACACGGCACGGCCAATCGCGACCGCTTGACGCTGCCCGCCCGAGAGCGCCGAAACCGGACGGCTCGAGGCGGGCACAGCGATGCCGACGCGCTCGAGGTCGTCGTGTGCCTCTTTCTCCATGCGACGACGAGCGAGAAAACCCAGCTTGCCCAGGATACCCGGGCTCATGACCTCGCGACCGAGAAACAGGTTCTGCGACACCGTGAGGTGCGGCGCGAGGCTCGAGTCTTGATAGAGCGTCTCGATGCCGGCTTCGAGCGCCTCACGAGGCGAACCCCAGACATGCTCGACACCATCGAGCTCGAGGCGACCGGAGGTGGGCTGGTGGGCGCCCGAAAGAACCTTGACCAAGGTCGACTTTCCGGCACCGTTGTCGCCAACGAGCCCGACCACTTCGCCCGCGTGAAGCCGAAGGCTTGCCCCAGTCAGTGCCTTAACCGAGCCGTAGCTCTTCGAGACGTCGTGTGCTTCGTAGATCACAGTCTTCGTCATCAGCTTCGCCCATCACTCTTTCGCAGAACTTGAGCCGCCACCGCCGCAGCGATGAGCACGGCCACGACAACCTTCTTCCAGTCGGGCTCGACACCAATCATGATGAGCCCCGACTGCACGGTGAACAAGATGAGGGCCCCGATGACGACGCCCGACAGTCGGCCGATGCCGCCCATGAGCGACACGCCACCGATGACGACAGCCGCAATCGCGTCGAGCTCTCGGCCCGTTCCTGACGAGGGCGAGCCAGCGCCCAGTCGAATGTAGACATAGATGCCAGCGAGGCCAGCGAGG
>JBJOPU010000105.1:0-5562 GCA_046050505.1 Actinomycetota bacterium | reverse complement strand
TCGCGAGAGACGACATTCGCGACCACACCGCCGCGGCTGCTCCCACGATCACCAGCGCAGCGCCCCAATAGGCAGCATCGTTCGTTGAGCCGATTCCGCTCGGGTCGTTGAGGCGCAAGGCCCACGCATCGAGCACGAGCATGACGGTGCCCAGGGCCGCGATGCCCTCGGCCGTCGCCGTGAGGCCGCGCCGGCCGAGCACCGCGGCGGCGACCATCGTCGCGAGCGTTCCGCCGACGATGATCGACATGCGCACGACACTGCCGAACGTTACGAAGGCGTAGACGAGGCCGAAGACCGCGAACACCGACAGCAGGCTGATGCCGACAATCACGAGCGAGATCTGGATGCCCGAGCGGCGCGGCCCGGCCGTGGCCACGGGTGCTGCGGGGGCGGCAGCGGCCGAGGAGTCCGGGGCGGGCGCCGGCTTTGCGTGTGCCGCTGCCGCGCCTGGCGTGGAGACGTGGGCAGCGGCTGCGGAAGCAGGGGTGGCTGCGGCGGCACCTGCGGGGGCAGCAGCCGCGACGGCCGCGGCCGCGGTCTCGCGGCGGATGCGGCCGATGATGTCGAGGCGGGCATCCAGCGCATCGGCGATCTCGGCAGAAGCCGCGGCAAGTTCGGCCGCAGCGGGGTGCTGCAGGTCAAGGCCGCAGCTGGCGCAGACGACAGAGGTCAGGGGAACGAAGCAGGCGGGGCAACTGCTCGTCGACCGCAGCTCTGCGGCCGACCGGGGAAAGAGAATGCGGCCTGCCCAGGCGCGATCGGGGGTGGAATCGCTCATGCGCACACGTTAGTGCCGTGACGTTCGACACGCGCGAAACGTTGGGATGCGTGTGCATGGTGGTCACCGCCAGACTGAGACCATGCCCGAGTCGACCGAGCCATTCGTTGCCGTTTACACCCAGCACTTGCCCGCCGTGAGCCGGTATCTGGCCCGTCGTGTTGACCGCGCCGACGTCGACGACCTCGCTGCTGACGTGTTCGCTATCGCGTGGCGCAAGCGGGCGTCGGTGGCCGAAGGCGAAGAGTTGCCGTGGCTGTATCGCATTGCGTCGTATCAGGTGGCGAACCACCGCCGCCGTCTTGCCGCGCGCGCCTCGGTTATGGGCCTGCTCTCGGTGCCCGACTCGGCGCCCTCGGCCGAGTCGCTCGTCACCGCCGACGCTGAGTTGGCGCGCGCGTGGGCCTCGATCGCTCCGCGCGACCGCGAAGTGCTCGCGCTCGTCGTGCTCGATGATCTGCCCGTGAGTGATGCGGCTGTTGCGCTCGGGGTGTCGGCGAATGCCGTGAGCATCCGTCTGCACCGCGCCAAGAAGGCGCTCGCCGCAGCGCTCGGGGCAGGGCACACCGAAACTGGTTCGACCGATTCTGAAAGATCGACCACCCCCGCGACATAAACCAGGTATGAGTGACAACACAGACAACCTGACTGACCGCCTTCGGCGTTCGGCGGGCACGGATGCTGGTGCCCCCGACCTCTCGCCCGACCTCGTTGCCTCGGCCTCGGGTCGTCGCGCCCCTCGGCTTGTGAACCACGGACGCACCACGCGGCTCGCGAGCGCTTCGCTCGCCGCCGTCGCGGCCGTCGCCGTGGGGTCGCTCGTCATCGTGAACCCCTTCGCCCCGAGTGCCCCGCTCTTCACGGCGGCTGCTGGCGCACCGAACTCGTCGGCGCTCGGCGGCTCAGAGGCTGCTCTCGCTGCGGAAGACGCGAAGATCGGATTCTGGATCAACTATGAGTACGTGGCTGGCCCCGACCTCGGCACCGACGGCGGCAACGGCAGCGTGTACCAATTGCGCCGTGTTGGCTCGCCCGAGCAGGTGCTCGCCGACTTGGCCGAACGTTTTGGTGTCGACGGCGATGTCGTCGAGGCTTCGTACTTTGACCCCGCATACCCCACCTACGTGGTCGGACCCGAGGATGGCACCGCGCCGTCGGTCACGGTCACCTGGACGGGAACCGGCAACTGGTGGTTCAACAACCCCGCTGCTTACCCGCCGCCCGTGTGCGAAATGGTGACCTACGAGACTGAGACCGGCACCGAAGAGTACGAAGAGTGCACCGTGCCCGAGGTTCCGGCCAGCGAGTCGCTTGCGCCGAGTGAGTCTGAGGCTGCGGCCCTCGCCGTTGAACTCTTCAGCGAGCTAGGTCTCGATGTCGATGCCGACGACGTTCGCGTGACGGCAGACCCCTGGCAGACCATGGCGAGCGTCAACCTTGTCGTTGACGGCATCGCTACGGCAATCGACTACAGCGTGGCCTGGAGCCCGCTCGGCGAGATCGCGTGGGCCTATGGCCACTCGATCGAGGTCGTCGACCGCGGCGACTTCGGCACCGTGTCGCCGACCGCCGCCGTTGAGCGACTCAACGACTGGCGCTGGTTTGGCGCCGGCGGCCCCGACTACCAGGGCGGCATGGCCTACCTCGCCGACAGTGCCGGTGTGGCGCGCAGCGCCGACGAGTCGGTGTCGTCAGAGCCGAGCGAGGGCGGGGCCGTTGAGCCGGTCGACCCGACCGACGCTGTCGAGCCGGTTGAGCCCACCGAGCCCATCGTCGAGCCGACCGAGCCCACCGAAGAGCCGGTGGTCGAGCCGACCGACGAGCCCAGCGTCGACCCGACGATTGAGCCGATCCCGATTCCCGAGCCCGAGACGGTCACCGTCACGGTCGAGTCGTCCGAGCCCACCTTGTTGCTGATGTGGGATGCCGACGGCAACGCCTGGCTCGTGCCCGGTTACGCCATGCAGCACCCGGACGGCTTCTGGAACACCATCGTGTCGCTCGTCGAGGGCGTCATCGAACTGCCCGCGCCCTTCGAGGGCGAGGTCGTTCCCTTCCTCGAAGACTAAGCAGGACCGAACGACAGAGCCCCCGCGAGTTGGGTCGCGGGGGCTCTGTCGTGTGCGCGCTCTACTCCGAGTCAGGGTCGGCGTAGATGGTCTGAAACAGCACCGCACTCATCGTGCCGAGCAGTCGCATGGGGTCCTTTGACGGCCACATCGACGAGACCAGACCGTTGTGTCGGCCGCTGCCAGAACTGCTTCCCGGGTTGTGCTTCACGTCGTTGATGACCTCTGGCTGCTTCAACGGATTCGGAATTATGCGAGTGTCGCTCGAAAGCTTCCGATTCCGTTGAAGCCGCCCTACGGAGGTCGCCGGCGGCTGACCGTCAACGACGACAGACACCGGCTTTGCGGGTCAGGAGAGCGCGACCAGCGCACAGCGGGTTGGCGCAGCGACGGGGGTCAGGCGCGGCGGCGTTCCCAGGGGTCGCTGTGCTGGGCCCCGGGCCGGAACCCGCAGTTGAGCAAGAGCTCTGCCGCATCCGCAAAGTCGTGCGCGAGTGCCTCGGGAACGTGGGCATCGCTGCCGAAGGTGACGAGCTCGCCTCCGCACTCTGACCACCAGCGAAGCATCCATGGCGCCAAACGACGCGTGTTCATCTCGAGGGCTAGGCCCGCGTCAGCAATCGCCGTCATGGCAGCACGAATCTCGTCGTCAACCCCGAGCGTGTGGAGGGAGCCGATGATGCGGTCGAACCGACTCAGGTCGATGAGCTCACGGGCCCGGCCCTCGTGGCGGTGCGGTTGACCGAACTCGATGCCCGACCCGATCGTGAGCATCGGAAACCGCTCGCGGCACGCGTCGAGCGCGGCGAAGTACCCCTCGACGTCGAGCAGAGGTGGCGTGAGATAGCCGCCGTGGATGTGCTCGCCGTTCCACGGCGGAAAGTCGTCGGCAGCCGCGCGCCAATTCGTTTCGAGGTCGAGGTGCTCGGTAAAGAACTAGCTCTGCAGGCCGATCTCAACCGCGCGCTCGCACGTCGCGATCATGCGCCCCGCCGCGGGGGAGTGCGGCCCGCCCGTGTCCCACGACCACTCACTGTGCACGTGGCTGTCGGCGGGCAGCATCGCCGAGGCGGAACGGCTCACTACCAAGAACTCACAGCAGATTCAGCCGACCGGGCTGAGGTACTGTTCGAGCTCTGCTTCGACCTCTGCCGATACAGACGCCGTCCCTCCGACGATGATGATTCTGAACGGCTGAATCTCTTGAAGCCGATCACGGACCACGTCCGGAATGAACGTAGGGTCAACAAGCAAGATCGGACCGGTGTCGAGCGACGATGCCGACAACGCGTCGGGGAAGGATCGACCCGACACGACCACCACGACTCCCGTGGCCGCGATATCGGCCTCGCGCGAGATGTTCACGGCGGTCTCAAAGCGGTCAGTTCCTTGGATACGCGTCACCGTGCCAGAGGTAAAGGCTCTCAGGCTTTGTGCGACGGCATCGCTCACTGATCCGGTCCCCCCAATGATCACGATGTTCGACGGTCGCAACGAGGTCAGAGCTTGACGCGTTTCCGAGGGAATTCCCGTGCGTTCGACGAGAAGGAACGCTCCACCCGTCCGGCGAATGAGCGGAACGGCGGCCAAGGCATCGGGGAAGTCTGCCCCGGTCGCGATGTACGCCGTTGTTCCGGTGGAGTTGTCAAAACTCGCGACCATCGCCGTGCCGAAACGATTCGCGCCGCCATTGATAACGATCAGCCCACCGACCAGACCACCCAACTGGCTCGTGACCGTGGGAGTGATGACGGCACGACCGCCGTATGACACGATCATGGCCGGATCGAGTCGACCGATCTCGGTGCGCACGGCCGACGGCAGTGAATCACCAGGAATGAGAAGCAGTGGTCCATAGGTGATGTTGGCCGCGGCCGTGAGCGCGTCGGGAAAAGTTCGTCCAGATGCGACGGAGACGGTGCATCCCTGCTGGTAGCCGAAACGAAAACGCGACACAGCGATCGCCGTTTGGTAGCGATCGGGTCCCGCGATCCTCACGACGTCGCGGGATGTATTGATCGACGTCTCGGTGCATATCCGCGTTGCCGCGGGGTCGGTTGCGAGTTCACGGGGTTGCGCCGCGACCGTGGTCGGCGACGCGAGGGCGATCACAAGAGCGCCGATGAGTATTCCAGCGAGGCGGCTGCGCAACATGGAGAAAACTTACCTTGTCGACGACGGCGCAATGGAGAGGAACAAAACGGAGGGGCTGACGAGAATCGAACTCGCATCATCTGTTTGGAAGACAGAGGCTTTACCACTAAGCTACAGCCCCGCTTTGGGCCCAAGGCCCGCGCGAACTCCATCGTATCGCATCGGCGCGAGCACCCAGCCGAGGGGCACGGCGACTCGGCTAGACTTGCCGAGGCCATTTTTCGAAGCGACGTCGCGTCGTGACGCTGACGTGGTTCACGGTCACGGTTTCGGGGCGTAGCTCAGCTTGGTAGAGCGCCCGCTTTGGGAGCGGGAGGCCGCAGGTTCAAATCCTGTCGCCCCGACCACAGCCCCAAGATTTCAGCACAACACTCAGGAGAGAACCCCTTTGGTCCAGTCCACGGTCGAGAAGCTCAGCCCGACGCGCGTCAAGATCGACATTACGGTCACGCCCGACGAGCTCAAGCCGAGCATCCAGCACGCCTACAAGCACATCGCCGAGACGGTGAACATTCCCGGCTTCCGCAAGGGCAAGGTTCCGCCGCCCATCATCGACCA
>JBJOPU010000104.1:0-5564 GCA_046050505.1 Actinomycetota bacterium | reverse complement strand
CTGTTCGCTCTCGGTGTCGATCGGAAACCGCTCGGCGTTCTCGCCCGAGAAACCGGTCGTGGCGAGTTCGCCACCCGTCTCACCGTTGAGCACGGTGTACTCGATGACGACCGTGTCGCCGTTCGTAGCTGCGTCGCCCGAGCCCTCTTCCAGGATCGTGCGTTGGGTCGACTCGGCCGTCAGCGGACCGTCGAACTCGATGGTCGGCACGCTGCCGAACGCACCGTCGACCGCAACGGCCTCAGAAGCAGCACCCGAGGGAGCGCAGTCGCCGTCGGCCGGCGCCGTGCCGCCCGGGGCACACGCGGCGAGCGTGACGAGCAGTGCGGCGCTGAGGCCGGAAGAAATGAGAGCTGAACGGCGACGCACGGGGGCTTCCTCACGCTGGAACGGGCACGAAGTCCCCATCTTCCCACGCCGGGGCTAAGACTGCGCTCTGAGGGTCGTCGGCTCGTGCCGAACGTCGAAGTTCACCGAGTTGGCGATGAAACACAGTTCGCTCGCCCGGTGGTGCAGCGATTCGGCCCGGTGCGCATCCTCATCAGTGTGGTGCGCGGCGATCGTGACGACCGGCCGCAAGATCGCCTCGATGAGTCGACCCCCGTCGCCCTCTTGCTGCAGCGTGCCCGTGGCGTCGTCGTGATAGTCGACGACCACGATGCCATTGACAGCTGCGACGTGCAGGTAGCTCAACATGTGGCACTGCGCCAGTGCCGCGATGACGAGTTCTTCAGGGTTCCACCGGTCGGGGTCACCGCGAAAGGCCCGATCGCTCGAGCCCGCGATCTCATGCTGCTTTCCATCGGCGTGGATGCGGTGGTCACGCCCGTATGACCGGTACGTTTCCGTGCCCTCGCCTCGGTTTCCCGTCCAGTGCACCGCGACGGCGTAGTTGTGGTGATCGTGCACGCCCTGCTCCTCTCGCACCCGGGCTCGACGCAGGGGCCGGGAGTACACTCATCCCACCATGACTGACACCCTTTCTGCGCCCGCAGCCCCGTCATTCGAGGGCACCGTTTCGGCCCACGCGCCTGTCGCCCAAGAGCGCCGCGTCGTCACCGCCATTCCCGGCCCGGCATCGCAAGCTCTGCACGCGCGCCGACTCGCCGTCGTGAGCGCCGGAGTCGGCACCGCCCTGCCTGTCTATATCGACCGGGCGCACGACGCGATTGTCGTTGACGTCGACGGCAACCACTTCATCGATCTGGGCGGCGGAATCGGCGTCATGGGCGCTGGTCACACGAATGACGCCGTTGTTGCCGCGGTGCAAGAGCAGGTTGCCAAGGTCACCCACACGCTCTTCACGGTCACCCCCTACGAGCAATACGTGCGCGTCGCCGAACTGCTCGTTCAGCACACGCCGGGCGATCACGCCAAGAAGGTCGTGCTCGTGAACTCGGGCGCTGAAGCTCTCGAGAACGCCGTCAAGATCGCACGCAAGCACACGGGCCGCGCGGGTGTGGCCGTGCTGGATCACGGCTACCACGGCCGCACCAACCTCACGATGGCCATGAACTTCAAGGCGATGCCCTACAACCTGGGCTTTGGGCCGTTCGCGAGCAACATCTATCACGCGCCCAGCTCGTACCCCCTGCACGATCGACTTTCGGGTGCCGAGGCCGCGAAGCGCACGATCTCGTACCTCGAAAAGCGCGTGGGTGCCGATGACCTCGCGTGCCTCGTTGTCGAACCCATCCAGGGCGAGGGCGGATTCATCGTGCCTGCTGAGGGCTACCTGCCCGCGCTCGTCGAGTGGTGCCGGGCCAATGGGGTCGTCTTCATTGCCGACGAGGTGCAGTCGGGTGTTGCGCGCACGGGTGCCTACTACGCGAGCGAGCACTTCGGCATCGTTCCCGACATGATCACGACGGCCAAGGGCATCGCGGGCGGCATGGTGCTCGCGGGTGTCGTCGGTCGCGCGGAGATCATGGACAGCTCGCACGCCGGCGGCCTCGGTGGCACCTACGGCGGAAACCCCGTTGCGTGCGCCGCGGCCATTGCGGTGTTCGACCAGATCGAGCAGCGCAATCTGCTGGGCGCAGCGCAGCACATCGAATCGGTCTTGCGACCCGCCCTCGAGGCCCTCGCGGCGAAATACCCGCGCATCGCCGAGGTGCGGGGCATCGGCGCGATGCTCGCGATTGAGTTTCTCGACCCCGAGACGCACGAGCCCGATGCCGCCATCGTCTCGCGAGCCGTCGCGGCGGCCGCGCAACAGTGCGTGCTGCTCTTGAGCGCTGGCACCTACGGCAACGTGATTCGCTTCTTGCCGCCGTTCACCATCACCGACGAGCTGCTCCTCGAGGCCGTCGGCGTTCTCGACGCCGCTCTCTCCGCCTGATCAACGACATGGGTCTCGAGGGCGCCCGACCACTCGAGGTATCGGGAACGGTCGAACTCGCGCGAATCGAACGCTCAGGGCTGATCGAGTCGCGGCACCTGGGCGCGGCAGCCGTTGTCGATGCCTCGGGCTCAGTGCTGCGATCAGTCGGCGACGTGCGCGCGACGATATACCCGCGCTCGGCGCTCAAGCCCGTGCAGTCGATCGCCATGCTCGAGCTCGGGGCGCGATTCGCCGACGACGAACTCGTGCTGGCGACGGCGAGCCACTGCGGCAGCCCCGACCACCTAGCGGTCGTCGAACGGATGCTGCACAACGACGGGCGTGATCTGCACGCTCTGCAGTGCCCGGCCCAGTGGCCCTTGGGGAGCGCCGAGCGCGCGACGCGGCAAGCGGCAGGACTGCCAGCGACTCGACTCACAATGAACTGCTCGGGCAAGCACGCTGGCTTCTTGCGCGCGAGTGACGCGGTTGGCGGCGACGCCGCCCGCTATCTCGAGCCCGAGCATCCGGTGCAACGCCACGTCACCGCTGCAGTCGAGAGGTTCACGGGCGAAGCCGTGCACGGCACCGCGTTCGACGGCTGCGGTGCTCCGTTGCACGCCACGTCGCTCGCGGCACTCGCCACCGCAATCGCGCGGGTTGCAAGCGGCACGACGCCCAAAGCGCAGCAGCTCATGGCCGCAATCGGCCGGGAGCCTTGGGCGATCGATGGCACCGGCCGCGCCAACACGATGGTCATCGAACGGCTCGGAGGCATTGCCAAACTCGGCGCGGAAGGCGTTGTCGTCATCGGCACCCCCGCGGGCATTGCCGTTGCAGTGAAGGTGCTCGACGGGTCAATGCGTGCCACGACGCCGGTCGCCCTTTCCCTGCTCGCGAGCGTCGGTGCCATCGACGTCGACGCCGCCAACGAGCTCCTCGACCTCACGAGCGAAAAGGTATTCGCTGGCGACTCCCCCGCGGGGGCCCTTGTCGTCAGCGATTTCTAAACTGCGCTACCACGCCCGCCCCGCATCCTTCACTGAATGCCGGGGCGAATGACCATCCGTCGAGCTCTATCCCGCTTTGGCGAGCTGACGACGACGAGCTGCCGCCGAAAGCTGCGCGATCAGCACAAGTGCGATAGCCAGGAAGAAGACGGCAGACGCAATTACGTTCGCTTCCGCTGGAATTCCGCGCGCGGCTGCCGTGTAGACATAGCTCGGGAACGTCACGTCAGCGCCTCGGTTGAAGTTCGTGATGATGAAGTCATCGAAACTCAACGCGAACGACAGAAGCGCGGCCGCAACGATCCCGGGCAGAAGCATAGGGAACGTAATGCGCCAGAACACCTGGGTCGGGCTGCCGTAGAGGTCGCGACCGGCTTCTTCGAGTGCGGGGTCGAGGCCCGCAACCCGAGAGCGCACGGTCACCACGACAAAGCTCAGGCAAAACAGCGTGTGAGCCAGGATGATCGTGCCGATCCCCTTGGGAACACCCGCCTGCAAGAACTGCGCCGCGAGACCGGCACCGAGCACAACCTCGGGGGTCGCCATCGGCAAGAAGATCAACAGTGTCGTCGCGTTACGGAAGCGGAAGCGATACCGCACGAGCGCGATGGCGATCATGGTTCCCAGGGTCGTCGCCAACAGGGTAGCGACGACACCAATCAACACACTGTTGCCGAAGGCTTCGCACACCGTCTGCGCTTCACACACGGTGAACCAGTTCTCGAGCGTGAAGCCGTTCCAAATGATGTTCGTTCGGCGTGAATCATTGAACGAGAACGCGACCGTGTACACGATCGGAATAAGCAAGAACGTGAACGCCATGACGGCGTAGACCCAGATGCCGTATTTGCCGAAGCCTTTCACAGCAGGTCCTCCGTTCCGCTGCGCTTCACGTAGAGCGCGACCAGCACCAAGATGAACGCCATGAGCAAGAGCGAAAGAGCCGCTGCCGCCGGGAAGTTCTGCAACACCAGGAAGTTGGCCTCGATCACGTTTCCGATCATGGTCGTGTCTGCCGAGCCAAGGAACTCGCGCGAGGCATTGACGTAGTCACCTGCTGCCGGAATGAAGGTCAGCAGGGTTCCCGACATAACCCCAGCAGCCGAGAGGGGCAACGTGACCGTTCGGAAGGTCGTGGCGGGGCTGCCATACAAGTCGTTCCCCGCCTCTAGCAACCGAAGGTCGAGCGACACCAAGGTGGCGTAAATCGGCAGCGTCATGAACGGGATGAAGTTGTACGTCAAACCAAAGATCACCGAGAAGGCGGTGCCCGTGATCGACTCCCCCGGTCCGAGAATTCCGACGGAGGACAGGATGCCCGCGACGGGCCCTTCGGTCGAGAAGATCTGCTTCCACGCGAGAGTACGCAAGAGGAACGAGATGAAGAACGGCGCGATGACCAACACAAGAGCAAGCGACTGCAGCAGCGGGAAGCGCCGCAGTGTGATGCCGATGAAGTACGCGAGGGGGAAGCCGATCAAGAGTGCAAACAGAGTCGCGAGAGCCGCGTATCCGACTGACCTGATCGCCTGCTCGCCGTACGTCTCGATGACCGTCACATAGTTCTGCCAATTGAACGCGTTGACGAACTGGCCGAAGATCAGCGGGTCGGGCGCTTGAAGACTCGTGATGATGAGCGAAATCAGAGGCGTAACGAAGAACAAAATGAGGTAGAAGATGCCCGGCAGCAGCAAGAAGAGCGCAACAGGGCTCTTGCGGCGAACGGCCGGCTCTACGACCGCGGTTGTGCTGGAGAACGCGGTGAAGGCCATGGCCTAGGCCTCCTCGAGTTCCGCTTCGAGGTCTTTGCGAGACTGGACGGCGATCATCGACGTGTCGAGGTCGGCGTGGAACCGCGAGACCGGCTCGCCCTCGGCTTCGTCCGCCAGACCGAATGCGTGGTCAACAGCCCAGCTCAACCACACCTCGTCGCCGTCGTGGTGCAGCGTCGTGATCGAGGTGTTCTGAACGAAAACGGTGATCGCGCCGTGGTGGGGCACCGTTACCTCGTACTGCGTGCTGACACCGCTAAAAGAGACGTCGGTGATTCGTCCGGGGCCAATGACATTGCGAGCGGAATCTGACTTCGGCGCTGAGTCGTGCAGCGACACCTTCTCGGGCCGCACACCGACGGTGATGCGGCCGCTGTGTCGTTGAGCTCGGTCGAGGGGAACCTCGATCTTCGCCCCCGCTGCATCCACCACGAGTGACGTCTTCGAGCTCGAGACGAC
>JBJOPU010000103.1:0-5574 GCA_046050505.1 Actinomycetota bacterium | reverse complement strand
TGCCGGCACCGTCAAGAAGGGCATGTAGGCGGGCGTCGGCACGATGACCGCTGAGCCGGGGCGCGAGTAGTGGTCCATCGCCACCACGAGCCCCGTGATGACGTCGGCAACCGGGTGCACGCGACTCGCCGAGATGCGCCAGTCGAAGCGATCGAGCATCCACTCGGCGGTCGCCGTGCCCATCTCGGAACCGACGGCGCGAGGCAGGTAGCCGACCATGCCGTCGTCGATCGCGGCGTGCAGCGCGCGGGTGACGGCGGGAGCGGTGCCGAGATCACTCTCGGCAACCCACGCGCCGATCGTGTTCGGAAAGAGGGTCCACTTCATGCCGCCGGCCGCGCGCAACTGCTCGGGTGTGATCGCATCCCACGACGCGAAGAGCGCGTCGCGGTCGACCGACTCAGGCGAGGGCGCCATCCACAATCTCCTGCGCCTCGGCTTGCACGCGTCGCAAGTGCTCGTCGCCCACGAACGATTCGGCGTAAATTTTGTAGACGTTTTCGGTGCCGCTCGGGCGCGCCGCGAACCACGCGCGCTCGGTGACGACCTTGACCCCGCCGACCGCAGCACCGTTGCCGGGGGCTTCGCTCAGGCGAGCCGTGATGGTGTCGCCCGCGAGTTCGGTGGCCGTGATGGCTGCTCCGTTGAGCTTGCTGAGCGTCGCCTTCTGTGCGGGGCTCGCCGCAGCATCCACCCGCTCATAGACCGGCGCCCCGAAGCGCTCGGTGAGGTCGCCGTACAAGGCCGAGGGAGTACGACCCGTCACTGCCGTGATTTCGGATGCCAGTAGGGCGAGCAAGATGCCGTCTTTATCGGTGGTCCACGCGCTGCCATCGCGGCGAACGAAACTCGCGCCCGCACTCTCTTCTCCGCCAAACGCGACGGAACCGTCGATGAGGCCGGGCACGAACCACTTGAAGCCCACGGGCACCTCCCACAGGCGCCGGCCGAGTCCCGCAGCGACGTGGTCGATCATCGTCGACGACACAAGGGTCTTGCCGATCGCCGCATCAGGCCGCCAGTCGGGGCGATGCGTGTAGAGGTACTCGATGGCCACCGCGAGGTAGTGGTTGGGGTTCATGAGCCCCGCGTCAGGCGTGACGATGCCGTGGCGGTCGGCGTCGGCGTCGTTTCCCGTCAGCAGGTCGAAGTCGTGCCGGCGCGCGACCACGCTCGCCATCGCGCTCGGGCTCGACGGATCCATGCGAATCTTTTCGTCCCAGTCGAGCGTCATGAAGCCCCACTGCGGGTCGACGCTCGGGTTCACGACAGTGAGGTCGAGACCATAGTGCTCGGCGATGAGGGCCCAGTAGTTGACGCTCGCACCGCCCAGCGGATCGGCTCCGATGCGCAATCCACTGACGCGCACGGCATCGAGGTCGAGAATGCTCGCGAGGTCGGCGACGTAGTGCAGGCGGTAGTCGTACCGCTCGGTGAGCAGCGTTGCCTGTCGACGCACCTCGCGGTTGCCCTCGGCGATGAGCGCGTTCGCGCGCGCCGCAATCCAGTTGGTCGCGTCGCTGTCGGCCGGCCCGCCGTGGGGCGGGTTGTACTTGAAGCCGCCGTCGCGCGGGGGGTTGTGGCTCGGGGTGATGACGATGCCGTCGGACTGCGCTCTGGCGGTGCGGTTGTAGCGAATGATCGCGTGGCTCAGCGCGGGGGTCGGCACGAAGTCGTCGTTGGTGTCGATCAGGGCCATGACGCCATTGGCTGCGAGCACTTCGAGCGCCGTCTGCATCGCGGGAGCACTCAGCGCGTGGGTGTCGGCGCCGACAAAGACCGGCCCGGTGGTGCCCTGGCTCGCGCGGTAGTCGACGATCGCCTGCGTGATGGCCGCGATGTGGGTGTCGTTAAACGCGCCGTCGAGGCTCGACCCACGATGACCGCTCGTGCCGAATACCACGCGCTGGGCGGGGTCATCCAGATCAGGCACCCGATCGGCGTACGCCGCGAGCAGAGCGGAGAGGTCGACAAGGTCGGCGGGCAAGGCGGGTGTTCCGGCGCGGCTCATGAGGCCATCCAACCACCGTCACCGGCGAAGGAGGGGGCGGATGCGCGGCAATAGACTGCCGAGCATGAACCAGCCGCCCGCCTCCGCGCCGACCTACAGCTACCTGGGCCCGGCCGGCACGTTTACGTGGCAGGCGCTCGGTCAAGTGCCCGAGGCCGTCGGCGCCGAGTGGCGCAGCGTGAGCAACGTGGGGGAGGCCCTCGACGACGTCGTATGGGGCCGCAGCGTCGGGGCCATGATCGCGGTCGAGAACTCGGTCGAGGGCGGAGTGAGTGCCACGCAAGATGCCCTCGCGACGATCCCAGGTCTGCGCATCATCGGCGAATACCTCGTCGCCGTTAACTTCGTGCTCGTGGCTCGGCCGGGGGTCACGCTGGACGACGTGCGGGTGGTTGCCGCGCATCCCGTTGCCTATGCCCAGTGCCGCGGCTGGCTCGAACGCACGATGCCGACGCACGGCCACATTCCCGCCGCCTCGAACGTTGCCGCCGCGACGTCGCTACTCGAGCCGAGCTCGCCCGCGCAGGCCGCCGTTGCCCCTCCGGGCATCACCGAGCACCACGACCTTGTCGTACTGGGCGACCTCATCGGCGACAACCCGCACGCGGTCACGCGCTTCGTGCTCGTGAGTCGCAGTCTCGAGCTGCCCGCGCGCACCGGCGCCGACAAGACGAGCGTCATTGCCGAGCTGCCCGACGACGCGCCCGGCCGTCTGCTCGAGATGCTCGAGCAGTTCGCGACGCGCGGCGTCAACATGAGCCTCATCGAGTCGCGGCCCATCGGCGATGCACTCGGCCGCTACCGCTTCGTCATCGACCTTGATGGCCACGTGCACGACGAGCGCGTCGCCGACGCCCTGCTCGGCCTGCGGCGTTTCAGCCCCAGCGTCATCTTCTTGGGCTCGTACCCCCGAGCGGATGCGCGCCAGATCGAGGTCGTCTCGCAGTACGGCGACGACGTCTTCACCGACGCCCGCGACTGGCTGCGCGCGATTCTGAGCGGCGAGCCCGACACGCGGTAGGCGCGTCAGCCCACGGGGGTTTCGGCGAGCACCTGACCGGCCGCATCGAGCTGGCGCACGAGAGCCCCGGTCGTGCTCGGCCACCAGATCGCATAGCGCGAGTCGACGATCGATGCGCGCGCGGTCGGCAAACCGTCGATGACCACTTCGACCGAGGTCGCTCCCTCGACGAGAGAGCCGGTGAGGGTCGATGATCCCGCCTGGCCAGCAATCGTGGTGCCTGACGCAAGGCTCACTCCGGCTGAGCCGGGCGTTGCCGGCCCGACCTCGCTCGAGAGCGACGTCACCGAGGTCTCGCCATCGAGCGACACAACGCAGAACACCGAGGTCGAGAGCGTGCCGATGTCGCCGGTCGAAAACACCGCGAACCCGCCGTCGCCCCGCACGTCGATCGCGACGAGGTCAGGCAACTCCGTGGGCGGCGCGAGCATGCCACCGGTCGACTCGGTCGCCGTGCCCAAGCTCTCCACCGTGGGGGTATCTGTCGCCGAGGCCGAGCCTGACTGCTCCAGTGAGCCGGGGTTGAGGGCGGCACCGCAAGCGCTCGACACATCGTCAATGAGGTCGTCGGTCACGGGCGACGGGTCGGCAGCCCACGCAGCGTCGCCCGGCGTTCCCACCGTGAGTGACACCGCGAGGGCACCCGCCGACACGGCAGCGATGGCCGCGATTGTCCCGGCGCGCAGACGACGGATGCGGCGCTGCGCCAGATCGTCGGCCACAGCATCCGTCGCCGGAGTCGGCCGCGTGTGCTGCAGGGGTTGCAGGTGCGCGCGAAGGGCACTGCTCAACCGAGCGACGTCGTCGTCGGTCAGGTCGTCGGAATCGGTCATGATGCGGCCTCCGTGGCGGTGGACTGGTCGTCAAGGTGAATGCGCAACGCGGCGAGCGCGCGTTTGAGGTGGGTGCCGACGGTTCCCGCGGCAATGCCCAGTTCGATCGCTGTCTGTTCGGTCGACAGGTCGAGCAGCACGCGGTGAACGATGACGGCACGCTGCTGCTCGGGCAACGCGCGAAGGGCGGTGAGCAGGGCGGGGTCGACGAGCGTTTCGCGGTCGTGGTGTTCGTCGGGCACGAGAAACAGGTGGCGCCGCGGATTGCCCTCGCGACGCCAGCGGTCGCGGTGCAGGTTGAGAGCCGTACGCACCACCCACGCGGCCGGTGAGGGGTGCCGGCGCACCTCAGGCCACCGCTCCCACGCTCGAGCGAAGCCTTCTGACGTGAGGTCGTCAGCTTCGTCGAGGGGGGAGACGGTGGCGCAGAGGGCGCGGAAGCACGCATCCTTGTGAGTCGCGAAGAACCGCTCGAACTCTGAGCGTGAGCGATCGTGCGTTCTCATAATGGTGATGGTGTTCAGCGGTTACTCGTCGACCGAGACCTCGCCCGACTCTTGGAGCTCACCCAGTTCGGTCTGCAGCTCGGACTCGGGAATCGGGTTGCCCTCAAGGTCGAAGGCTCCCCCCGAACCGACAGCCGGGCCGAACGGCAGCTCGACGCCGGCCTGGGCCATGCCGACACCGATGCCGCCGAGCGTCAGTGCGACAACGCCCGTCGTGATGCCGGCGGCGATGATGCCACGGCGGCGGTTGCGAGGCTGAGTGGTCATGATGGGTCCTGTTCTCTTCGTGATCAGAGGCGCTTGCCCCTCACTTCGATCTACGTCGACCGCCCCGATTTCATGCACACGATGAGTGACGACTAATCGCGCGGCACGCGCACGATGAGTGAGGCGGGCGCCACGCGCACGTCGAGCCGCGTCACGAGGCCCATCTCTTCGCCGTCGATTTCAAACTCTTCTGGCCGATCGAAGGCGAGGGTCATGTGGCGGCCCTGAAAGTAGCGCAGCGCGCGCACGCTCTTGTCGGCGGCGAGGATGCGCTGGCCGATCTTGCTCTTTTGCAACACGCCGTTCTCCCAGACCACGGCGTAGCTCACGCGCATCCAGCCCCACAAGTTTTTGGGCCGCATCGCGACGACGTCGAGCAGTCCGTCGTCGATCTGCGCGTCAGGCAAGAGGAGCACGCCGCCGGGCAAGGCACCACAGTTGCCAATCAACAGGGTGTGCACGGTCGTCGAGCGTTCGGGTGCGCCATCGAGCGAGTAGTGCACGCGCACCGCATCGACGTCGCGCACGATGCGCGCGGTCGCCTCGATGTAGGCGAGCCACCCGACGCGTCGCTTGAGCTCGGGATTCGTCGCGGCGATCATCTTGGCGTCGAGGCCAATGCCGATCATGACGACGAAAGCGTGTCGTTCGACGGTGCCGTCGTCGCGTGTGAGTTCGGCCATGCCGACGTCGATGGCCTGGTCAACACCGGAGACCGCCGTCGCTAGCGAATCGCCGATCTTGCCGAGTGAGAGGCCAAGGTTGCGGGCGAGCAGGTTTCCGGTGCCGGCGGGCAACAAGACAAGGGGGATGCCCGAATCGAGCATCCCTTCGGCCACAGCCCGCACGGTGCCATCGCCGCCGGCCGCAAGCACCGCGGTCACGCGTGCCTCGATGGCCTCGCGCGCAAGCCCTTGGCCTGGGTCGGCCACAGTG
>JBJOPU010000102.1:0-5583 GCA_046050505.1 Actinomycetota bacterium | reverse complement strand
CGAGGCGTACCCGTGGTTCTGTATCAGCACGATGATGATCTTGATCCCCTCGGCCACGGCGGTCACGAGCTCTGTGTGCAGCATCAGGTACGAGCCGTCTCCCACCATGACAATGACGTCGCGGTCGGGTGCGGCCCGGCGCACGCCGAGACCGCCTGCGATCTCGTAGCCCATGCACGAGAACGCGTACTCGACGTGGTAGCCCAGCGCATCGCGCACGCGCCACAGCTTGTGTAGGTCGCCCGGAAGGGAACCCGCGGCCTGCACGACGACATCGCGTGGGTCGGATGCGGCCTGAACGACCCCAATGATCTCTGGCTGGCCGGGCAGCGCGAGCCCTGAAGGAGCGAATGCGTCATCGACCGCGGCATCCCACTGGGCGTTCTCGACGACGATGCGCTTCGCGTAGTCGTCGTCGATGCGGTAGCCGTGGAACTCGGAAACTAGGGCGTCGAGCGTCTCACGGGCATCCGCGATGATCGGCAGTTGTGTGCCGTGCTTGTAGGCGTCGAATGCCGCGACATTAATGTTGACGAATGTCACGGCAGGATTCTGGAACACGGTGCGGCTCGCAGTGGTGAAATCGCTGTACCGGGTGCCGATGCCAACGATCACATCAGCCTCGCCAGCAAGCCGATTCGCGCTAAGCGATCCGGTGGCGCCGATCGCGCCAAGGTATTGAGGATGATCCCACGTCAGGGCGCCGCCGCCGGCTTGAGAAGTCGCGACAGGGATACCGGTAAGCTCGGCGAAACGGCGCAGCGAGTCCTCTGCGGCCGAGTACAACACGCCGCCGCCCGCAATGATCAACGGACGCCGGGCAGCTTTGATAGCCGAGATCGCGCGGTCGAGCGGACCGCGTTCGGGCAGTGGTCGACGGAGGTGCCACTCGCGAGGTGCGAGGAATTCCTCTGGCACGTCAAGGGCCTCGGCCTGCACATCTTCGGGGAGGGCAATCGTCACGGCTCCGGTCTCGGCCGGGTCGGTGAGCACCCGCATTGCGGAGAGAGCAATGGAGAAAAGCTGTTCGGGGCGCTGCACGCGGTCAAAGAACCGCGACAGGGGGCGGAAGGCATCGTTCACAGTGAGGCCGATGTCGTGTGGCTGCTCGAGTTGCTGCAGCACGGGGTCGGCAACTCGTGTGGCAAATGTGTCGCTCGGTAGCAAGAGAGCAGGCATGCGGTTGGTGGTCGCCAATGCTGCGCCGGTGAGCAAATTCGTCGCACCAGGACCGACTGATGCGGCGCTCGCGAAGGTGGCGAGGCGACGGCGCATCCGCGCGAAGCCCACGGACTGGTGCACCATAGCCTGCTCGTTGCGCGCCTGGTAGTAGGGCATGAGATCGGGCTGCTCGACGTTGGCCTGCTTGAGTGCCTGACCAATACCGGCGACGTTGCCGTGACCGAAGATGCCGAACATACCCGGGATCGTGCGCTCTCGGTGGGTGCCGTCGACGGTCCACTGGTTGCCCAGGAATTCGACGAGCGCCTGTGACACCGTCATCCGGCGGGTGGTGCTGGGCATGATCAGCCTTTCGTTCGGAGGTAAGGCAGGCGCGGGTCGGGTTGCTGGGACGCCCACGAATTGCGGATCCAGGCGTGCGCCGGGTCGTCGGTGATGCGCCATGCACGCTCGTAACCTGGGCCTGCCATGACATTGAGGTAGTAGAGGTCGTATCCGGGAGCCGCAATCGCCGGGCCGTGGTAGCCGAAGGGCACGAGGGCGACATCGCCGGTGCGTACGACCTCAGTGATTGAGATCTCGCCGGCGTTGGAGCGGTAGGTCGCGAATACGCCGAAGGGATCCGCTCCCGTCGCAACGCCGATGGCGCCTCGAGTGGGCGCGGACTCGAAGTAATAGATCTCCTCGAGCCGCGACTCCACCTCCGGGATTACCTCGTCGTGCTTGTGCGGCGGATACGAGGACCAGTTGCCAGCTGGCGTGATGACCTCGCAAACGATGAGCTTTTCAGCGTTGAGCGCCCCGGGTGTTCCGAAGTTATGCACCTGCCGCGACGACGTTCCGGCGCCACGAAGCTCAACAGGGGTCTCCCCTGCACGCACGATCTGCACGTCAAGGTGGCGTGTTGCCGGAGCCTCGGCGATCGCCACCCGACCGGTCCCACTGAGTACGGCGGCCGTCCCAACGGGGAGGTAGGCCACATCTGACGGACCGTCAAATACGGATGCTCGCCCAGTCAGGTGCAGTAACTCGGACCCGTGCAGGGCAATCAATACATCGCCTTCGAGGGGAACCACGATCCTCTCGACGAGTTCGGCCTCGAGTACGAACTCGGCACCATCAAACCTCGCGACCCTCAGGCCGGTGTGCGCCCACCCGGGGGTGCTCGCATCCACGACGGTCTCCCACCCATCGCGGGGTAGCATTCCGCGTCGGTGGAACCAAGTGGGCTCGGTGGACATCGTCTTAGCGCTCCGTCGGCTCAGTTCTGGGGGAACCCGAGGTTTATGCCCCCGTGGCTCGGGTCAAGCCAGCGGCTCGTGATCGCCTTCTGTTGTGTGAAGAAGTCGAACCCCTGAGCACCATAAGCCTTGGATGAGCCAAAGAGTGACTGCTTCCATCCGCCGAAGGAGTAGTAGGCCACGGGCACGGGGATCGGCACATTGATGCCGACCATGCCGACTTGCACCTCGTTTTGGAACCGACGGGCGGCGCCACCGTCGTTGGTGAAGATTGCAGTACCGTTGCCGAACGCGCCCGAGTTGATGAGGGCGAGCCCCTCTTCGTAGGTCGCAACGCGCACGACCGACAGCACCGGGCCGAAGATCTCCTCGGTGTAGACCTTGCTCGTCGTAGGTACCCGGTCGATCAGGGTGGGGCCGAGCCAGAAACCGTCGGCGGCGCCGTCAGGCTGGACGGTGCGGCCATCCACCACAACGGCCGCACCGTCCTGCTGGGCAACCTCGATGTACGAGGCGACCTTGTCGCGGTGCTCCCGCGTCACGAGAGGGCCCATGTCGCAACCTCGGCGACCGTCTCCAGTACGCAGGGTTGACATGCGCTCGGAGATCTTGGCGATGAGTTCATCAGCGACGGGCTCGACCGCGACCACAATCGAGATCGCCATGCAGCGTTCGCCCGCCGACCCGAAACCTGCGTTGACGGCGGAGTCGGCAACGAGGTCGAGGTCGGAATCCGGTAGAACGAGCATGTGATTCTTGGCGCCGCCGAGTGCCTGGACGCGCTTGCCGTGGTGCGCCGCGGTCTCATAGATGTACCGAGCGATCGGGGTCGAGCCGACGAACGAGATCGAGCGAACCTCGGGATGTTCGAGCAGTCCGTCGACTGCGACCTTGTCGCCGTGCACGACGTTGAAGACGCCGTCGGGCAGACCGGCCTCCTTCCAGATCGCTGCGATCCAGAGAGCAGCCGATGGGTCCTTCTCGCTCGGCTTAAGGACGACGGTATTTCCCGCGGCGATCGCGATCGGGAAAAACCACATTGGAACCATGGCCGGGAAATTGAAGGGGCTAATGATGCCGACCACCCCGAGTGGCTGTCGCAGTGAGTAAACGTCGACGCCGGTCGACACGTTCTCCGAGTACTCGCCCTTGAGCATGTGCGGGAAACCGGTGGCGAGCTCGACGACCTCGAGGCCGCGGGCGATTTCACCGAGGGCATCAGAGACCACCTTGCCGTGCTCGCTCGTGATGATCTCAGCCAATTCAAGCTTTCGGGCATTGAGAAGTTCCCGGAAGGTAAAGACGATCGATTGACGGCGCGAGCCCGACATGTCGCGCCAAGCCGGGAAGGCTGCGGATGCCGCGTCGACCGCGTCATTGAGTTCGGACGCACTCGCGAGCGGCGAGAGCTTGGTGACGATACCGAGAGCGGGGTCATAGATCGGAGAGGTACGACCACTCGTGCTTTCGACGGGAACTCCGTTGATCCAATGGCTGAGTGTGGGAACCAGTGCGGTCACTTTTCATTCCTCTTCTAGTGGCCTAGCGAACTACAGTGATCGGACCATGGACTAGTTCGGCCGCAATCGCCACCGCTGCCGCGACATCGCCGTCGGCTGGGTAGAGCAAAGTGCGTCCCACAACCAGACCGCGAACTCCGGGTAGGGCGAGGGCGCGCGACCATGACTCGAACGTCTCCTCTGCGTCTTCATCTGGGTCGCCGCCTAGCAGCAACGTAGGGAGTGTTGTAGCAGCCATTACCCGCTCCATGTCGGGAACGACGGGTAGCTTGAGCCAGGAGTACGCGCTTGACGATCCGAGAGCGGATGAGATCGCTACAGAGTGGATTACGGCGTCCGTAGTGAGATCGTTGACGACGCCGCCGTCGACGCGGTGTGAGATGAACGGCTCGATCAAGATCGGTAACTGCGCGGCGCTCGCGAGGCTAACGGCGGCACCCGAGGCCTCCAACGTGGCAACGGATCCTGGATCGGTGAGGTCGATGCGGACAAGTAACTTCGCCATGTCGAGCCGTGCTTCGATGAGCGAGTCGACA
The DNA here is from genome assembly GCA_046050505.1 of Actinomycetota bacterium. Classification (GTDB taxonomy): domain Bacteria; phylum Actinomycetota; class Actinomycetes; order Actinomycetales; family Microbacteriaceae; genus Microcella. The sequence continues at coordinate 1,104 of JBJOPU010000102.1, read as the reverse complement.
CTATAGGCGGTGAATCGGTCGTCCATCTCGAACGACGAACCGCGCAGTCCACCGCGGTTCATCGATCCGACGACGATTTTGCCTTCGAGCAGCCCGAGAGCGGCGAGGTCGTCCACAATGTCAGGGGTGCCAAGCACACCATCAACGAGCGGGTTTTCGAGGGCGGTAGCGAGTCTGGCCAGCAGGTCATAGCGGTCAGCCATCGCGAGCCGATCCCCGCGCACGCCGAGTGCGCCGCGAGCCGGGTGGTCGGCGGCAATGATGAACAATTGGCCATCACCAGCAGCGAGCGGCCGGCGGGTTCGGCCCGCGAGAATCGCTTGCAAAGCCGCTGGGTCGGTCGCGCGCAGGTTTCGCAAGCCGGTGAAGTCGAGGCTCATGCGTGGCCCCGAGCTATCGCGTCGTCAACCTCGACAGTGGTCGGCATCGCCGTGGAGCACTCGCGGCGACCGGCGACTATTGCCCCTGCAGCACTCGCGAACTCGATCACCCGCTGTAACGGCCAACCTTCCAGCAATCCATGACAAAGAGCACCACCGAAGCCATCGCCGGCCCCGAGACCATTCACGACGTTTACCGGCATGGGAAGCACCTCGACTGTCTCGTTACGAGTCTTCGCGAGCACGCCTCGTGGGCCCTGCTTGACGACCGCTAGTTCTATGCCACGATCCAACAACGCATCGGCAGCCCTCACCGGGTCAAGCTCACCGACGGCAACCTCACACTCTTCCTGGTTGCCCACCGCGATTGTCACCTGCTCCAGGGCCGCGTCGATTTGGCGACGCGCGTCTAATGGAGTCGGCCAGAACATCGAGCGATAGTCGAGATCTAGGACAGTAAAAGGACGTCGCTCGCGCACTTGCCATGCGACAAAGTGTGCCGACCGGCTGGGTTCTTGGGAAAGACCGGTGACAGTTGCCCAGAACACCTTGGCGTTATGTATCGCCCCATGATGAAGCGACTGCGCACTGATCACGAGATCTGGCGCAATTGGATCGCGATAGAAGTAGAGAGGGAAACGATCGGGCGGGTAGATCTCACAGAAAACCACAGGGGTGTGGAGCCCCTCAACAGATGTGACAAAAACATCATCCACACCTAAGC
>JBJOPU010000101.1:0-5669 GCA_046050505.1 Actinomycetota bacterium | reverse complement strand
TGAGCGCGCAGAGCGATCTCGAGGCACTGAGCCTCACGTTCGTGACGGAACATGCCGCCCCGATCGAGCGCGTCTGGCAGCTGTGGGCCGACCCGCGGCAGCTCGAGCGTTGGTGGGGTCCGCCCGAGTGGCCGGCGTCGGTCACTGAGCACGATTTCACGGTGGGCGGTCGAGTGGGTTACCACATGACCGGTCCACAGGGGGAGATCTCGGCGGCCTGGATGCGCATTACCGAAATCAACGCTCCGTCACACCTGCGCTTCGATGAGGGCTTCAGCCACGACGACGGCACCGACAACCCTGCGATGCCGGCGGGGGAGTGTGATGTGCGGATCGAGGCTCTCGACGACACCCACACGCGCATGACAGTGGTCTTCGTGTACACCTCCGTCAGCGACCTCGAGCTCGTGACCCGCATGGGCATGATCGAGGGCTTCAGCTCAGCGGCCGGTCAGATTGAGTCGGTGCTCGCCGGCTAATCAGCTGTCAGCGGCGTCGCTCCCGAGCGCGTCACGCCAGCCGGCTTCTTTCTGGATGTACTCGTTGTCAGCAAAATCAGCGAAGTCGCTTTCGTCGGTCACGCGGCGCACCTCGAGCTTCTGCCCGGGGCCCATGGGGCAGCGGCGCGCCCACGAGATGGCCTCGTCGCGATCGGCAACGCGAATCGTCCAGTATCCGTTGAAGAGTGCCTCGGTCGGACCATAGGGTCCGTCAGTGACGGCGAGGTCTGGGGTCGAGAAGTCAACGACGAAACCCTCACTCGGGTCACTCAGCCCGTCGCCGCCCACCATGACGCCCGCGTCGATCATCGCTTCGTTGAAGGCACCCATGGCATTGATGATCGCCTCGAAGTCGCCCGAGAGGCTCGCAGCCAAGCCTTTGTCGGTCGCGCGCATGATGAGCATGTAGGTGGGCACAGGTGTCTCCTTGAGGTGTGAATGGCGTACAGACCACTATGCCGCTCGTCGCCGCGAAAGGGAACTCTGGCAACCGCGTACCCTAAAGACATGGCAGGCGAGCGAGGCATCCGCAATAACGGGGCATCGGCGACGCCGCGATCGACGACGGATGCCCGTCCGCAAGTTCGCCCGACCACCGAGGGTTGGCAGCAAAAGATGGGGCCCGACGGCCGCCCCGTGTTGCAGTTCGCCGAACCCAAGCGCGGCAAGCCGCCCGTGCACCTCGCCGACCTCACGGCGGCGCAGCGCGTCGAGAAGGTCACCGAGCTCGGACTGCCCGGTTTTCGTGCAAAGCAACTGAGCACCCACTACTTCACGCACTACACGAGCGACCCGGCGGCGATGACCGATTTGCCGGCCGCCGTGCGCGACGACCTTGTCGCGGGGCTGCTGCCGCCGCTGCTCACCGAAGTGCGGCGCCTACGCACGGACAACGGCGACACCATCAAGTTTCTCTGGAAGCTGCACGACGGCGCCCTTGTCGAGAGCGTGCTCATGCGCTACCCCGGGCGCATCACCCTCTGCGTGAGCTCGCAGGCCGGCTGTGGCATGAATTGCCCGTTCTGCGCGACAGGCCAAGCGGGCCTGACGCGCAACATGTCGACGGCCGAGATCATCGATCAGGTCGTGCAGGCCAATGCGGCCATCGCCGCGGGCGAGCTCGGCGGCAAGAAGCGGGGCGAGACCACCCCCGAGCGCGTGAGCAACATCGTCTTTATGGGCATGGGCGAGCCGCTCGCCAATTACAACCGGGTGATGGATGCGGTGCGCACGATGGTCGAGCCCCAGCCGAACGGCCTCGGCATGAGCGCTCGGCACATCACGGTCTCGACGGTCGGGCTTGTGCCGGCCATCCTGAAGCTTGCCGACGAGAAGATTCCCGTGACCTTCGCGCTCAGTCTGCACGCGCCCGATGACCAATTGCGCGACGAGCTCATTCCCGTGAACTCGCGCTGGAAGGTCGACGAGGCTCTCGATGCGGCGCGCGCCTACTTCGATGCCACGGGCAGGCGGGTCTCGATCGAGTACGCCCTCATCAAAGACATGAACGACCACGCCTGGCGCGCCGATTTGCTTGCCCAGAAGCTCAACGAGCGTGGGCGCGGCTGGGTGCACGTCAACCCCATCCCGCTCAACCCGACGCCCGGCTCGATTTGGACGAGCTCAGAGCCCGCGGTCATGCGTGAGTTCGTGCGTCGCCTCGAAGACTCGGGTATTCCGACGACGCTGCGCGACACTCGCGGCAAAGAGATCGACGGGGCCTGCGGCCAGCTCGCTGCGGCCGATTAGCGGCACCGAACATCCCTCGATTCCGCCATACTGAGCGTATGTTCCTCGATCAAATCAACGAGTTCTTCACGCAGGTTGTTGGCATCAGCGTCGCGGTCGTTTTTGCGATCATCATCATCGTGGTGCTGTTGCGTGGCATCAAGGTGGCGAAGCCTGATGAGGCGATCATCGTCACGTCGCGCCAGCGCACGCCGAAAGAGCGCGCGCAGAACGCCGAGATGGAGAACGTGGGGCAGCGGGTCGTCTTCGGCTCGCGCGTCTTCGTCAAGCCGATCGTCGAGGCCTACTTCAAGCTCAGCCTGCGCTCGCGCCAGCTCAACGTGCAGGCGACGGCGCAGACGCGCGACGCCATCACGATCAAGGTCAACGCCGTCGCCGTCGTGAAGGTGGGCGGTTCGGAAGCTATGGTTCGCGCTGCTGCTCAACGCTTCTTGAACCAGCAAGACCAGATCGAGTCGTCGACCGAAGAGGTCTTGAGTGGTTCGGTGCGCTCGATTGTCGGCCAGCTCACGGTGACCGAGATCATCACCAACCGTTCAGCGCTGCAAGAGCAAGTTCTTGAGGCCGTGCGCGAAGCTCTCGACATCCAGGGTCTACAAATCGACACCCTGCAGATCAAAGAGATCGACGACGACAACAACTACATTCGCGACCTGGGTCGCGCCGAGGCGGCCCGCGTGAAGCAGGTCGCCGAGATTGCCGAAGCGCAAGCGCAACAGGCGTCAGAAGAGGCGCGCATCGCCGCCGCCCAGAAGATCGCCGAGAGCCAGCGCGCACTTGACCTGCGTAACGCAGAGATTCAGAAAGAGACCGACAAGGCTCGCGCCGAAGCAGCCGCGGCGGCCCCGCTCGCCGAGGCGATTGCCCAGCAAGAGGTCGTGAGCCAGCAAGAGCTGACCGCCCAGAAGCGCGTGGGGTTGCGCAAGCAAGAGCTCGACGCCGAGGTGCGCGCCGTTGCCGACGCGCAGGCCTATGCCATCGAGAAAGAGGCCAACGCAGCGGCACTCGCCTCTGTCGCGGGCGCCAATGCCGAGCGTGATGCGCGCAAGGCCGCCGCTGAAGCCATCGAGGCGGAAGGTCTCGCCGAGCGCAACCGCCGCAAGAGCGCGGCCGAGGCCGTCGAGGCCGAAGGTGTCGCCGAGCGCGCTCGACGCATTGCGGCAGCCGAGGCCCTTGCGGCTGAGGGTGAAGCTGAAGCCTCCGCCATCCGCTCGAAGGGTACGGCCGAGGCCGACTCGACTCGTGCGCAAGCTGAGGCCCTGGCCGAGCGCGCCGAGGCTCTGCTCAAGCAGCGCATCATCGATCAGTTGCCCGAGATCGTTCGTGCAGCGGCTGAACCGCTCGGGGCCATCCAGAACATGACGGTGATTTCGTCGGACGGAACCGGAACGAACCAGCTGGGCGAGAACGTCGCTGGCCAGCTTGCAACGTCGACGAAGATCATTAAAGACCTGGTCGGAATCGATATCGGCGAACTCATCAACGGCAAGGTTGTGGGCGAGGCGACGGGTGCCGCAGTGGCCAAGGGTGCGAGCCGGGCGGCGCGCGCGCCGAAGCCCTCGTCATCTGACGCGAGTGACGCCAGCTAACGTCTAACGGAACGCGGGGATGCCCGTGATCTGGTTGCCGAGAATCAGGGTGTGCACATCGTCGGTGCCCTCGTAAGTGCGCACGGACTCGAGGTTGTTCGCGTGCCGCAGCGGTGAGTGCTCGAGCGTGATGCCGTTGCCGCCGAGCATCGCGCGTGCCTCACGGGCGATGGCGATGGCTTCGCGTGCGTTGTTGAGCTTGCCCACCGAAATCTGGTGCGGCTGCAGCTGACCGGCATCTTTGAGCCGGCCCAGTTGCAGAGCGAGAAGAAAGCCCTTGTCGATCTCGAGCGCCATATCGACGAGCTTCTGCTGCGTCAGCTGGTAGGCCGCGACGGGCTTGTCGAACACTTCCCGCTGGGTCACATACTCGAGTGCCACGCGGTAGCTGTCGAGAGCTGCGCCCATGACGCCCCACACGATGCCGTATCGCGCTTGGTTGAGACACGTGAAGGGCCCGCGCAATCCTTCGGCGCCCGGCAACTGGGCACTCGCCGGCACCCGCACGTCGTCGAGTGTGATGTCGCACTGGATCGAGGCGCGCATCGAGAGCTTTTGCCCGATGGGCGTCGCCGTGAAGCCGGGCGTCGAGGTCGGCACGAGAAATCCCCGGATGCCCTGCTCGGTCTGCGCCCAGATGACGGCGATGTCGGCGATCGACGCGAGGCCGATCCACCGCTTCGACCCCGTGATGACCCAGTCGTCGCCGACGCGGCGTGCGAAGGTCTGCATCGAGGCCGGGTCACTGCCGGCATTCGGCTCGGTGAGGCCAAAGCATCCGATCGCCTCACCCGTCGCCATGCGCGGAAGCCACTCGTGTTTCTGCTCTTCTGAACCAAACGTGTGGATGGCCGTCATCGCGAGTGAGCCTTGCACCGAGACGAACGTGCGCAGGCCAGAGTCGCCCGCCTCAAGCTCGGCGGCTGCGAGGCCGTACTCAACCGCCGAGCGGCCGGCGCAGCCGTAGCCCTGCAAGTGCATACCCAGCAAGCCCAGCGCGCCCATGGGTTTGATGATCTCGGTCGGAAAGACCCCCGCGTCATACCACTCGGCGATGTGCGGCCGCAGCTCTGCGTCGACGAAAGTGCGCACGCGGTCGCGCGTGGCGCGTTCGTCGTCACTGAGCAAACTGTCGAAGCCGATGAGGTCGAGCGGCGAGTCGGTCATGGTGTCTTCTCTACACCAGTTTGGGCGGTCGCCGCCGCCGCGCGTTCGAGCACCGACCGTGCCAAGTGGGTGGCGCCGACGACGGCCGCGGGCATGACGGCAATTGCTCCCCCCGGAATCAGGAAGAACAGTTGCGTGGCGACGCCGAACCCGAGTTCGCGAGCGCGCGACCCGCGCAAGAGTCGAGCACGGTCGGCGGCGGTGATGCCGCGGGCTTCAAACGCCCGAGTCGTGAGCTCGCGGGCGATGAGGTGGCCCGCGAGTACCGGCCCGAGTACGGCCGCTGTCAGGGAGCCCACCACAGGAATCAGACCGACGATTGCCGTGATGAGTGCGAAGCCGATAGCTCGCAGCACCAGCAGAAGGGCATCACCGAACGATCGCCAGAATCGCACGGGGGAGGGCGTGAAACCCCCGAGCTCGTTTTCGGCCGCACGCCAGATGCGCTCATAGAAGGGGTCGCCAATGAGCAGCGTCATCGTCGTGAAGATGTACATCGTGCCGATGATGGCGCCGGCGACAATGACGAGTGCCAAGAGGGTACGCAACACGGTGCGATCACGCTCGGCCCAGCCGTCGGCGAACGGTGTCACGGCGTTGGCGAGGGCCTCGACGCTGAGCCCCAGGCCGATCAGCACGGCAGCGATGAGCGCGGCGGCGATGA
>JBJOPU010000100.1:0-5680 GCA_046050505.1 Actinomycetota bacterium | reverse complement strand
GCCGCGACTTCGCGCACTTGTGAGACGCCCCCCGCGAGCCCGTCGACGAGCGACGACGCGACGGTCTGCACCGAGTCAACGATGACGAGGCCGGGCTGGACCTCGTCGATCTGACCGAGAATCGTCGCGAGGTCGGTCTCTGAGGCGAGGTAGAGCTCGGGCGTGAGGGCACCCGTGCGGCCCGCGCGCAGGCGCACTTGCGCCACCGATTCTTCGGCGCTCACGTAGAGCACGCGTTGGCCGAGCTTGGCGGCGCGGGCGGCCACCTCGAGCAGCAGGGTCGACTTGCCGACCCCGGGCTCGCCCGACAGCAGGATGGCGGCGCCGGGCACAATGCCCCCGCCGAGCACGCGATCGAACTCGGCGATGCCCGTGGGCGTGTGGCTCTCGCCCCGCGGTTCGATCTCGGTGATGGGGCGTGCGGCGCGGCCGTCGGCAACCCTGGCCGGCGCGGTGTGCCGCGTCGGCGCATCCTTCTCAATCACGGTGCCCCACTGTTGGCACTCGCCGCAGCGGCCTGCCCACTTCAGAGTCGTCCAGCCGCACTCGGTGCAGACGAAGTTCGCGGTGGGCTTGGCCATGGTGGCTTCAGAATACGCGGATGCACTGACCCCGTAGTCGCGTCCCCTCACATAGAAGGCTCATAGCTGCCGCAGTGGATCGTCTGGGCGACTGCTCCTAGTTTTCGATCATGGGAGACGCGACAGAGACGCCCGCAGGCGCTGTGCACTCGGATGACGCACCTCGCGAGAGTCGAGAGCGATTACTGACAGGCCGCACGATGCGGCGGGTGATTGTCGGCATACTCGCGCTGACGACCGGGGCGGCTGTCGTCGCGATACCGAGCGTTCTTGATCCGACGTTCGATGACGAGATGCCGTCAGAGGGCTCTTCTGAGGGCACCCCTGAAACGCTTCTGTCTGTGGCAGATGGCGTCAGCACCGAGACCCACGAACCGTTCCTCATCATCGACCTAGCCGGCGATACCGACCATCTCGAGTGCTCGCTCAACGGGGGTGACTACGTCGCGTGCGAGGCCCCGGTCTTTGCTCCGATGCTGGGAAGTGACGGGCTGTACCAAAATCCCGTCGTGGGTCTGAACACGATGGTGATCAGAAGCACGGACTCCGGCCAAGAGGTGGCGCACACATGGGAGCAGCTCAGCATCGTCGCGGAGGGGTCCACACTCTTCGACTCGGGCGAATTGACCGGCGGACAGGTCATGCCGCCCGCTGTGTCGACGGGCGGGTGGAAGGGCATCACGCGCATCAACTGCCTGTTCGACGGTGCGCGCTACGACGACCCCATCGTGCTGCCGGGTCAAGAAGGCGAGGCGCACCTGCACTACTTCTACGGCGCTTCAGGCATTGACTCTGCAACGACGTTCGAGTCGCTCTACAGTTCTGCGGAGTCAGGCTGCTCGGGCGGAACCCTCAACCGCTCCGGATACTGGATCCCTGCGCTCCTCGCCCCCAGCTACGACTACTCCACCGGCGAGAGGCTCCTCGATGCGCCGGGAGACCCGGCGTGGGAGCCCGTGCTCGCCAAGGTCGGAGAAGGCGCGCGAGACAACAGGGCAGCGCACGAGGTCTTCTACTACTCCGCAGGAGTGACCGATGTGCAGTCGATTCAGGTGCCGCCGACCGGCCTGAAGATTGTCGCGGGCGACCGGAGCGCGACGCCCGACGATGCTGCGCAAGACTCCTCCATCGTGCGCTGGCACTGTCTCTCGTGGGGCTCCACTGACCAGGCGGGCGGACCGTGGAGCGACACGATTCCCGACTGCCGCGCGCCGGACATGCTGAGGATGGACATCTTCTTTCCCAGCTGCTGGAACGGAAAGGACCTGGACTCGGACGATCACCAGAGCCACATGGCGTACCCGTCAGGCCCTGTCGGGAACGTCACCTGCCCGGCGACGCACCCGGTGCCGATCGTGAGGGTGAGCAACCACTTCGCGTTCCCTCTCTTCCCCGACCAACTCGATCCTGTGACGAAGGCTTCAGAGGGTTTTCGGCTCGCGTCAGATGACTACACCGTGACGGGAAATGGTGGACTCTCTCTGCATGCCGATTGGTGGAACGGTTGGCACCCTGAAGCAATGCAACTCATTCTCGATGGCTGCATCAAGGCCGAAAGAGACTGCCATGATGGCAATCTCGCGACTCTCTCCACGGGCAGCTCAGGCGCCGAGTGGCAGGGGAGCCTTGCACTGGGCCCACTGGCACCCGCAGAAGAAGTCATCGACATCCCGCCGATCGTGAACGGAGGAGCGGGTCCGCACGACGCTCACTAATGTCCAGGTCGCAGGGGGGAAGACGGATGCTCTGCTAGCCACGACGCGGTTCGACCCGCCCTCTCGCCTGTACTAAACTCTTACGCGGTGACGTGTCCGAGCGGCCGAAGGTGCAACTCTCGAAAAGTTGTGTGGGTGTTGAGCCCACCGTGGGTTCAAATCCCACCGTCACCGCCACAGTCTTCACGCACGACGTCGTGCAAGACCAAGAAAACCCCCGAACGATTACGTTCGGGGGTTTTGTTGTTTCACACGCTGCGCATATCGCGAGCGGGGCCGTCTCCCTAGACTGAACGCACCCTCCACCCCGACGGGAGCCCCCGATGGCCGATATTCGCCGCGTCGCCTTTGTGCGACACCTTCGCTCCATGCCCACCGTGCACGTCGTGCACTTGCGCCGCGGAAAGGTCGCGCACGAGGGCGTCGGTATCGCGTTCTACTTCCGCGCCCTCAACGCCGCCATCAGCGAAGTGCCCACGGCCGAGGCCGAGTTGCCCGCGGTGTTTCACGCTCGCACCTCTGACTTTCAAGACGTGACCATTCAGGTCACGGTGACCTACCGCTTCAACGATCCGAGTGTGGCCGCGCGCCGCATCAACTTCGGCATCGACCCCTACACAGGGCAATGGCTCGGCGACCCGCTCGAGAAGGTCGCCGCGCGCATCACCGAGCTCGCGCAGCAGTACGCCGTCGAGCACGTCGCCACGAGCGGACTCGTCGACTTGCTCGCGAAAGGCCTGCCGACGGTTCGGCAGGCCATGGTTGACGGCCTCGTGCAAGACCAGCGTTTGGCCGAGACGTCGATTGTCGTGATCGGGGTGCGTGTCGTGAGCATCCGCCCCGTCGCTGACCTGGAGAAAGCACTCGAGACGCCGCTGCGCGAGCAAGTGCAGCAAGACGCCGATAAGGCCACCTACGAACGGCGGGCCACCGCTGTCGAGCGCGAGCGCACGATCGCCGAGAACGAGTTGCAGTCGCGCATCGAGCTTGCCAAGCGCGAAGAGTTGCTCGTGGCACAAGAGGGTGCCAACGCCCAGAAGCGCGCGCTCGAGGCCGCGGCGGTCAAGCGCATCGAGACCGAGGCGAGCGCCGAGTCAACGCGCACCATCGGGGCAGCGCGCGCCGATGCCGAGTCCGCACGTCTTGCCAGCTATGCCGGAGCCGACACCTCACTGCTGCTGGCCCTCGCGGCCCAGAACGCTGCCGATCACCTGCCGTCGATTGGCACGCTCAACCTCACGCCCGATGTCATCACCCAGGCCCTCAGCCGCTTGGCGGCGCCCGCAGCCGCAGCGCCCGCCGTGACCCCGCCGACGGATGCTGCGCCCCCGCCCGCGCCGCCCGCCGAGTCGGCGGCTCCGCCCGAGAGGTAGCCCGTGGCTCTCGCCCCTCGCGTCGTGCTCGTGCATCGCCGCACCGAGTACACCGAGTTGCTCGCGCGCCACGCGACCCGCGGGCAGGCCGAGTTCTTTCTCACGTCGCGAGGACGCAGCATCGACGAGGTCATTGCCCGCCACGAGTCGTTGCAGTCGAGCCTCGCGCGGGTGTCGGCGGCGATTCCCGAGGGGGTGCGCCAGGCGCGTGTTGAACGCGGTGACCTCGATCGCTACGTGTTTTCGCCCGAAGACGTCATCGTCATCGTGGGCCAAGACGGGCTCGTGGCCAACGTCGCCAAGTATCTCGATGGGCAACCCGTCATCGGCATCGACCCCGAGCCGCAGCGCAACGCAGGAATCCTGGTGCCGCACGCGGCGGCTGATGCCCGCGAGCTGATTGGGGCGGTGATCGCGGGGCGGGCATCCGTCGCCGCGCGCGCCATGGTGCAAGCGACTCTCGACGACGGCCAAACGCTCACGGCCCTCAATGAGCTCTACGTGGGCGACGACGGGCACCAGTCGTCGCGCTATGTCGTGACGACCCCGGCGGGCGAGAGCGAGCGGCAGTCGTCATCGGGCGTGATCATTGCCACAGGCACGGGTAGCACCGGGTGGGCGGCGTCGATCGCGAGTGATCGCGGGCTCGGTGATTCGCTACCCGCGGTGGATTCGGCGATGCTCGGTTGGTACATCCGCGAGGCGTGGCCGTCTCGCTCGACGGGGCGTACGCTCACCGCCGGCCTCATCCGCGAGGGTGAGGCGCTGCAGTTCGTTGTCGAATCCGACACGCTCGTGGCCTTCGGTGATGGCATTGAAGACGACTACCTCGCGATCGGCTGGGGTCAGCGCCTCACGGTGGGAGTCAGCGAGCGGCGACTGAACCTCGTGCCCTAAGGGCACAGCGTCACCCGCTACACTCATCGGGTCAAGGGGAGTATTCCTTCGAAGTCGGCCCGTCAGTACGAACACGCCATCGTGTTCCGGGTGGCTTGGCCCATCGCAGTGTGGGCCGGAAGAGACCTTGGTCATTTTTGCTGACCAAGGAGCACCTATGGGTGTCACACCCCTCATCTGGATCATCACCATCGCGGTCACGATCGCGTTCTTCATCTGGGAGTTCTACGCCCACGTGCGTACCCCGCACGAGCCCACGATCGCCGAAGCGGCCAAATGGTCGGTGTTCTACATCACCCTGGCGTTGATCTTCGGTGTGGGCATCGGGGTGGTGTCGGGGTGGCAGTTCGGCGGTGAGTATTTCGCCGGATACCTGACCGAGAAGGCGCTGTCGGTCGACAACGTCTTCGTCTTTCTGCTCATCATGACCGCTTTCGCGGTGCCCAAGATGTACCAGCAGAAGGTGCTTCTGATCGGCATCGCGATCGCCCTCATCATGCGCGGAATCTTCATTGCTGTCGGCGCATCGCTCATCGCGAACTTCTCGTGGGTGTTCTACATCTTCGGTGCCTTGCTGCTCGTGCTCGCGTACCGCCAGGCCTTTGGCTCGCACGAGACCGACCCGCAGAACTTGCGTCTCGTTAAGTTCGCCCGTCGGCACCTGCCGTTCGTTGACAAATATCACGGAGACAAGCTCTCGGTGAAGATCGACGGTAAGCGGTTCTTCACCCCCATGTTGCTCGTGATCGTGGCCATTGGCTTCGTCGACCTCATCTTTGCGGTCGACTCGATTCCGGCAATCTACGGTCTGACCGAAGAGGCCTACATCGTCTTCACGGCCAACGCCTTCGCGCTCATGGGTCTGCGCCAGCTCTACTTCTTGATCGGCGGACTGCTCGAACGACTCGTCTACCTCGCTCAGGGTCTCGCGGTCATCCTCGCGTTCATCGGCCTCAAGCTCATCTCGCACGCCCTCAAGATCAATGAGTTGCCGTTCATCAACGGCGGCGAGCCGGTCACGTGGGTTCCCGAGATCCCGATTTGGTTCTCACTCGGCTTCATCGCCACGACGATCACCGTTGCGACGGTGCTGAGCCTGGTGAAGACCCGCAAA